>DJRS01000041.1:0-771 GCA_002440145.1 Verrucomicrobia bacterium UBA6354 | reverse complement strand
CACTAACGTTCCGCCCAAGGCTTCGCGCACCCCGCTCCCGGACAAAACCGCGAAGCGGGCTATTGAAAAGGCCGTCCGCCCGTGTCCGTGAGCGAAACCTGCGGAGCTTCCAGACGAAACGTTGGCTTAGTCTTTTGCCGCCCCTCGGAGTTTCTACTACACTTTCCACTTTCCCTACACGGTTAAATGTGACGGCCTTGCATCACGAGGGGAGCGGACGGCCAATCTTGCGCAGCCAGAGCCTCAGCGCGCCGGACGCAGAATCATGTTCTTGTAGTCCGCGTCCGAATGGTCGCCCTGAAGGTAGATGAAGCCCGGCACGAACTCGTTCGCGTCCACCGCGCCGCCCGTGATGCCCACGACCGGCGCATCCTCGATGATCGTCGTGCCGTTGAGGACGACGGTCAGATGGCGCTTGTAGAGCGTGACGCTCACGTGCTGCCATTCGCCCGCCGGTTTCTCGGCGGCGACCTTCGGGACGACGCGCCCGTAGTACGCCCCCATGTTGTGCTCGTTCACCGGCCGCCCGTAGCTGTCCACGACCTGGCACTCGTAGCGTCCGCGCAGATACACGCCCGAATTGGATTCTTTCGGTACGCGCACATCGTATTCGAGATTGAAATCGTAGAAGTCCGCGCGTTTCGTGCGCAGATTCACGCCGCCGCCGGCCCAGCTACCGTCCGCCTTGAGCCCGAGCTTGTTGGACAGCACCCCGTCCTTGAACGACCAGCCGAACTTGCCCTTCTTCTCCAGAGCCTCCCAGCCGTCGAG
>DJRS01000004.1 GCA_002440145.1 Verrucomicrobia bacterium UBA6354 | reverse complement strand
TTCTTTCCTTTCGTTTCCTCAACCAATCCTTCTCCTTTGCTGCATTCGCTCTTCCACCCTCGGAACGACCTGTCCCGGGTGTCTCACGACATGTCACACTTCCCCTTTCTGGACAGCGTACCCGAAAAAGTTGACATGTCTTCTGCTTTCAAGCGTCTCGTTTTTTGCTATAATGGCTGCATGGTTTGAACGAAGATAAAGGAACGAGATATATGTCATTTGTTCGAATGGATCGGGCGGCATGGCGAAAACGCGCGACCTTGTTGACGGGATTGGCATTCGGTGCGGCACTGACGGCGGCCGGCGACGTACGGTATGTGGATGCGCTGGATCTGTCCGGCTCCTACAACGGGCGCGGCGATCGGACGGGCGTGCGCCAGGCGGTCGGCGGCACGCCGCTGACAGTCGCGGAAAAGGTCTTTGCGCGCGGCATCGGCACGCGGGCGGAAGGCGCGGTCGGATTCCGTCTGGACGGGCGCGCGACGGCGTTTGAGGCGCGCGTCGGCGTGGACGACTGCGCGCGCGGCCTGAAGCGCGGCTCGCGCCAGGTGCAGATGGTCTTCAGGGTGTGGGCGGACGGAAAGGTCGTCTGGCGGTCGCCGTCCCTGCGCGAGGGGATGCGGCCGGTCGAGGTGCGCGTCGGTCTCGCCGGCGTCCGGGAACTCGTGCTGGAGACGTCGTCGGACGCGCCGTGGGTCGCGTTCGACGCCGCCTACGGCGACTGGCTCGATGCGCGCATCACGTGCCCGGACGATGCGCACATCGGGCCGATCGCCGGGCCGGAGGCGATGCGGCAGCTCGGCATCCTCACGCCGCCGGAGAAGCCGGAGCCGCAGATCAACGGCGCGGACATCTGGGGTGTCCGGCCCGGGCGGCCGGTCGTCTTTCGCGTGGCGACGTCCGGAGAGCGCCCGTTGCGCTTCACGGCCAAGAACCTGCCGGACGGAGTGACGCTCGACGCCGAGAAGGGGATCTTGCGCGGCACGGCGCCGACGCAGGAGGGCGACTACGACATCGAGGTGACGGCCGAGAACGCGAAGGGCCGGGCGACGCGGACGATCCGCCTTGCGGTCGGGGCCACGATCGCCCTGACGCCGCCCATGGGCTGGAACAGCTGGAACATCTGGGGCTCGCGCTTCACGGGCGAGCATGCGCGGGAGGCTGCGCGCGCGCTGGACGCCACGGGGCTCGGCGACCATGGCTGGGCCTACGTCAACCTTGACGACTTCTGGGAGATGAACAACGCGCCGCAGAACAAGGACCGCCCCGAACTGCGCGGACCCGCCCGCGACGCCGAAGGACGCATCCTGCCCAACCCGTCCTTCCCGGACATGAAGGGCTTGACGGACGACATCCACGCGCTCGGCTTCCGCGCGGGTCTCTACTCCTCGCCGGGACCGACGACCTGCGGCGGCTGCGAGGGCAGTTACGGGCACGAGCTGCAGGACGCGGCGCAGTGGGCGGACTGGGGCTTCGACTACGTCAAGTACGACTGGTGCTCCTACGACGAGGTCGTCGCGGACGAGCGCGGCGGGCTTCCGTGGCACATCGGCGACTGGCGCGACGAGCGCGGCGAATCGAAGCGGCGCCCCTACCGGCTGATGCGCGACTGCCTCAGACGGCAGAACCGCGACATTCTCTACTCCTTCTGCCAGTACGGCATGGGCCACGCCGAGGAGTGGGCGCGCGAGACAGGGGCGAACGCCTGGCGCGTCTGGGAGGACATGAAGGACTCCTGGCCGTGGATGTGGCGGTCGATCGAATCGCGTCTCGGCGCCGGGAACTACTGGAAGTGGTCGGGCCCCGGCTGCTGGATCGACCTCGATATGATGATCGTCGGCGACCAGCGCTCGTGCGGCTTCACGCATCCGACGTTCCTCACGCCGAACGAGCAGTACACGCACGTCTCGCTGTGGTGCATGCTTGGTTCGCCGCTTCTGATCGGCTGTGACTTGACGAAGCTCGACGCGTTCACGCGCAGCCTGCTCGTCAACGACGAAGTGCTCGCCGTGAGCCAGGACAGGCTCGGCAAGATCGCCCGGCGCATCCGCCGGACGGACGCCGAGGAGGTCTGGGCGCGTCCGCTCTCCGGCGGCTTCACGGCCGTCGCCCTCGTCAACAAGTATCCGTTCGCCCGCGAAATCACGGTGACGTTCGCGGAACTCGGCCTTGGCGACGGCGAGCGGTGGGTCAAGGACCTCTGGCGGCAGAAGTGCGAGGGGCGTCACGCCGTTGCGTATACGGCCCTCGTGCCGCCGCACGCGACCAAGCTCGTCAAGACGCGCGCGGTCGACTGCCCGAAATGCGATTGAAACCGGAACAGGAGGAACGCGTGTCATGACGAAGAAGTTTCTGGATCTGGCGGCGGCTTGCGCCGCATGCGGCGCGGCGATGGCGGACACGTCGCGCACGGCAGGCGCATGGTCGGTGGACTTCGCGCCTGCAGAGGCGCGGTTGACGCTGTCCCACGCGGCGAGCGGCGCGCGCATCGCGGGGCGGCTCTCGTTCACGGGCCCCGCGAAGGTGACGGGCGCGGGCGTGGCCGTCGACCCGTCGCAGACGGCGGCGTGGCGCGTCGCGGACGCGCGCGACGGCGCGAAGGGGCGGCTCGCGCTGGTCGATCCGGCGGACAACGTCCATGGCTACATCGCCTTCCAGCCGGACGGCGACCGCGTCTCGCTGCTCGTCTACCACCGCACGGCCTTCGCCTACGAGGGCGAACTGCGCTTCGAGGCCGACGTGACGGCGCGCGGCGACGCGATTCCTTGCCGGCTTGCGCCCAAGGCGCATGACCGCGTCCTGTCGGTGAAGAGCGGCGCGGCGGTCTCGAGCGACGACGACGCGCTCTTCTCGCCGGCGGCGGACGAGGCCCTGACGTTCTCGTCCGGGCGGCTGTCGGCGGCGGCGGGCGGCGCGTGGCGGCTTTCCGCGACGCTGTCGATCGCCGACCCGACGCGCAACGCGCTGTCGTTCGCCGTCGTGCGCGACTACTACAGGAGCCGCTGGGTGCCGTACTACCGTCCGCTCGACCGGACGCGCGCCCCGCACGCGCCGACCGGGTGGCTGAGCTGGAACACCTACTTCGACCAGGCCGGCTCCAAGGAGAACCTCGACGAGGCGCGCTTCGCCGCGAAGTGGTTCAGGCCGTTCGGCATGGAGATCTGGAACATCGAGTCGTGGCAGGACAACTCCGGCCGCCTGCCGGTGTCGAAGTTCCACAACATGAACCTCGAGACTTACGCGCCGCAGTTCCCGGAGGGCATGAAGTGGCTCGCGGACGAGATCCGCAAGCTCGGCTTCCGTCCGGGGCTGTGGATGGCGCCCTACGGCACGGGCAACGAGGCGTTCTACCGCGCGCACAAGGACTGGTTCCTGCATGACGCGGAGGGTCGACCGATCCAGTCGTGGAACGGCAAGTTCACGCTCGACCCGACGGTGCCGGAGGCGCTCGACCACCTGACGCGGATCTTCGACACGGCCTCGCATGACTGGGGCTACGAGTTCTTCAAGATCGACGGCATGTCCGGGCGCGGACCGGGCTATTGCGCGCACCTGTACGAGCGGCCAGACGTCCGCGCGCGCTTCCGCGACCCGGGCTGCCCGAATCCGTTCGAGCGCACGGTCGCGGCGTTCCGCAAGGGCATCGGCGACGACCGGATCTTTCTCGCGTGCCAGGGGCACTTCACGGGTGCGGAGGCGGCCTACGCCGACGCGAGCCGCACAGGCGCCGACATCGTGCACCCGAACGAGCCGGTGAAGTGGGCGAACATCCTGCTGCAGGCCCGGTGCACGGTGAACCAGATTTTCGCGCACGGCATCGTCTTCTGGAGCGATCCCGACTGCATGCTCGTGAGCCAGGGGGCGCTCGCGCGCGAACAGGCTCAGGTCGAGGCGACGGTCGTCGCGCTGCCCGGCCAGCAGACGTTCGCCGGCGACAAGCTGGCCGAACTTGCGCCCGACCGCGTGCGGCTCATCCAGCAGGCGCTGCCGGTCTGCGACACGCGCCCGGCGAAGCTTTATCCGCAGTTCGGGCATCTTCCCGTCTGGGATCTCCACGTGGCGCGTCCGTTCGGCGACTGGCACGTCGTCGCGCTCTTCAACTGGGGCGACGCCGAGGCGCGCGTGGGCGTGGACTGGGACGAGCTGGGCGAGCCGGCGGACCGGCGCTTCCTCGGCTGGGAGTTCTGGGGCGGCGCATTCCTCGGCGCGCAGACGGGGCGTCTGGAGCTGCCCGTGCCCGCGCGCAGCGTGCGGCTCGTCTCGCTGCGTCCCGACCGCGGGCGGCCGCAGGTCCTCACGACCGACCGCCACCTGACGCAGGGCGGCGTCGAGCTGAAAGACGAGCGGTGGGCGGGCCGGACGCTGACGGCGACCGTCCGCACGGTCGGCGGCTTCCCGCTGACGCTGCGCATTGCCGTTCCGACGGGCTTCGCCGTGCGCAAGGTCGCGGCGGTCGGCGCGTCGGTCGCGTCGACGCTGGAGTCGGACGGCCGCGTGCTCGCCGTCACGCTCAAGGGCGACGTCTCGGCGGACGTTCCGGTCACGGTCGAATTCTGATTGAAGGGCATCGGGCATGAACAGGTCTCTTTTCTACATTGTCGTGGTTGCCGCGCTCGGCGGCTTCCTCTTCGGCTTCGACTCCGGCGTCATTTCGGGCGCGGAGAAGGCGATCCAGGACGAGTTCGCGCTCACGCCGTTCTGGCACGGGCTCATCATTTCGGGTGCGCTGATCGGCACGGTCGTCGGCGTCTTTACGGCTGGGCGGCCTTCCGACCGCTGGGGGCGCAAGCCGACGCTGTGGCTGATGGGGACGCTCTTTCTCGTCTCGGCCGTCGGTTGCGCGTTCACGCCGTTCGACAGGACGTGGGGGCCGCACCTCCTCGGCTTGTTCCGCTTCGTCGGCGGTCTCGCGATCGGCGGCGTCTCGGTCGTCGTGCCGCTCTACCTCGTCGAGGTCTCGCCGGGGCGGTATCGCGGACGGCTGGTGGCGATGAACCAGTTCAACATCGTCCTCGGCATCCTGGTCTCGTACGTCTCGAACTATCTGATCGCGCGCTTCCAGCCGGACGTCGACCCGAAGATCGTCTGGCGCGTGATGCTGGGCGCCGAGTGTCTGCCGATCTTCCTGTTCATGGGGCTTCTCGGCACGATCCCCGAATCGCCGCGCTGGCTCGTGCGCGTGGGACGCGACGACGCGGCGCGCAGCGTGCTGGCACGCATCGGCTGCCCGGAGATCGCGCGGACGCTGGACGGGATCCGCGCGTCGCTCGCGGCGGCGGCCGGCGGCGTCGACGTGCCGCTCTTCCAGCGGCGCTACCTCAAGCCGATCCTGCTCGCGTTCCTGATCGCGTTCTTCAACCAGGTCTCGGGCATCAACGCGATCAACTACTACGCGCCGCGCATCTTCCAGCTGATCTTCGGCGAGGGCTCTGCGAACGCCGCGCTTGTCGGGACGATCGGCGTCGGGTGCGTGAACCTGACGTTCACGATGCTGGCGTTCCTCGTGATCGACCGCTTCGGACGGCGCGCGCTGATCATCGGCGGTTCGGCGCTCATGATCGCGATGCACGCGCTCGTCGCGTGGCAGCTCGCCCGGCCGCAGCCGAACGCGGCGATCGCCGTCGCGGGCATCCTCGGCTTCATCGCGTTCTTCGCCGTCTCGTCGGGCGCCGTCATCTGGGTCTACATCTCGGAAGTCTTCCCGAACGTCGTCCGCGCGAAGGGACAGGCCCTTGGCTGCTTCACCCACTGGTTCATGTGCACCGTCATATCCTGGGCGTTCCCCGCGGTGGCGGAACGCGCGGGGGCGTGGGCGTTCGCGTTCTTCGCCTTCATGATGGCGCTCCAGCTCGTCTGGGCGGTCTTCTTCATGCCCGAGACGAAAGGCGGCACGATCGAGGACATCGAGCGGCGGCTGGGAATAGGGGAGTGATCGAATCGTCGAACAATCGAATTGCGAACAATCGGATTGCACTATGACAGACAGAATCAAGTCACTGCTGGACCGGACGTTTGACAAGGAGCAGGCGAAGTTTCGCCGCGACGTCGACTGGAAGCCGCTGCTCGACAGGTTCATCGCCGGGAAGACCGACGACGAGACGCGCGCGCGGATGGGGCTGGAGGCGATGCTTGCCGCCGAGCGTCCCGCGTTCATGGACGGCGAGCGGCTGCACTTCCTGCGGACGGTGAGGCGGATCCCCGACCTCCATTCGGACGCGGAGATGGACGCGCGCCGTTCGGCGGGAGCGGCCTTCGGCGAGAAGGGTGTCGTCTTCAACCTGACGGCCGACTTCGCGCCGACGATCCGCGACGGACTCGATGCGCGGCTCGCCGGGCTGAGAGCTCGCCTGTCGCGCGCCCGTGCCGGGCAGGATGGCGCGGGCGTCAGCTTCCTCGCGAACGCGATTCTCTCCGTCAAGGCCGTCCTCGGCCTCGTCGACCGTTACATCCAAGCCGTCCAGATCTCGCAAACATCCCCAACCTGCCTCCTCTCCGCCGTCCACACGGGCGCGAAGACGTTTCCGGAGGCGCTGCAGGTCTTGCGCGTCCTGCACTATGCGCTGTGGTGCGAGGGCGAGTACCACTGCGGGCTCGGCCGCATCGACCAGTATCTCTTCCCCTACTACGATGCCGACATCCGGGCGGGGCGTCTCACGGACGACGAGGCGCTGGAGTGGCTGGAGGAGTTCTTCATCGCCTGCAACCGCGACAGCGACCTCTACATCGGCGTCCAGCAGGGCGACAACGGGCAGTCCGTCATGCTCGGCGGCGTGACGCGAGAGGGGAAGCCCGCGTTCAATGCGCTCTCGCGTCTCTGCCTGAAGGCGTGCGGCGAGCTGAAGCTCGTCGATCCGAAGATCAATCTGCGCGTCGACGGGACGACGCCGCTCGACGTCTACGAGGCCGGCACGGAGCTGACGGCGAAGGGGCTGGGCTTCCCGCAGTACGCGAACGACGATGTCGTCATCCCCGCGCTCGTGCGCTGGGGCTACGACCTCGCGGACGCGCGCGACTATTCCGTCGCCGCCTGCTGGGAGTTCCTGATTCCCGGATGCGGCATGGACATCAACAACATCGACGCCGTGTCGTTCGTCGGGTGCCTGGACGCGGCGTTGCGGACGGCTTCGGACGCGGCGGCCTACGAAGCCGTCGAACGTGCGTTCTTCGACGAGATCCAGCGTCGGGCGGATGCGCTCGCCGCGAAGTACCGCCACGTCGAGATCCTGCCGGGGCCGTTCGTCTCCGTCCTCTCCACGGGCTGCATCGACCGGGCGCGCGACATCTGCCGGGGGGCGAAGTACAACAACTTCGGCATCCACGGCACGGGCATCGCCGTCGCCGTCGATTCGCTCGCGTCCGTGCGGGCGCTCGTCTTCGAGCAGAGACTCGTGACGCTGCCCGAACTCGTGGCGCTGCTCGACACCGACTTCGCCGGACGCCCCGACGTCCGCGCGGCGGCGCAGGCCGCCCCGAAGATGGGGAACGCCGATCCGCGCGTCGACGAGATCGCGAAGCGGCTCCTTGCGTTTTGGGGACACGCCTTCGACGGCAAGCGAAACGGCCGGGGCGGCATCTTCCGTCCGGGCACGGGTTCGGCCATGTACTACATTTGGCATGCGCGCGAGGTTCCCGCGAGCGCCGACGGACGCCTGAAGGGGCATCCGCTCTCGGCCAACTACGCGCCGTCGCTCGATGCGCCCGTGAAGGGGCCGGTCTCGGTCGTCCGTTCGTTCACGGAGCCGGATCTCGTGCCGGTCTGCAACGGCGGGCCGCTCACGCTGGAGATCCACGACTCGGCCTTTGCGCAGGCGGACGGCGTGGAGAAGGTCGCGCAGCTCGTGAAGTTCTTCGTTGCGCGCGGCGGCCACCAGATGCAGATCAACACGATCAACCGCGAGACGCTGTTGGATGCGCAGTCGCACCCCGAGCGGCACCGCCACTTGATCGTGCGCGTGTGGGGCTGGTCGGGCTACTTCGTCGAGCTTGACCGCGAGTACCAGGACCAGATCATCCGCCGCGTCGAGCTGGCCGCCTCATGACCGGCCGCGTCTTCGAGATCCGCGAATTCACCTTGCAGGACGGGCCGGGCATCCGCACGACCGTCTTTTTCAAGGGCTGTCCTCTGCGCTGCGCGTGGTGCCACAATCCGGAGGGACAGTCCTTCGCGAAGGAGACGCTGACGCGCCGCGACGGCACGAGAGTCGCCTGCGGCGAAGACTGGACGCCCGACGGGCTTGCGGCGGAACTGCTGACGAACGCCGACATCATGGCGCAGTCCGGCGGCGGCATCACCTTTTCCGGCGGCGAGCCTCTCGCGCAGGCGGATTTCCTTCTCGCGCTGATCGACGCGCTGCGGGCGCGCCCGGAGGCGGCGGACGTGGGGTTGGCGCTGGAGACGAGCGGGTACTGTCCGTCCGCGACCTATCGCCGCGTCGTCCAGCGGCTCGATTTCGTCTACCAGGACCTGAAGCTTGCGGACGCGACGGCCTTTGCGAAGTGGTGCGGCGGCGATTTGGACGTTGTGCGGGGGAATGTCGCGTGGCTCAAGGCGTCGGGTGTGCGACATGTCTTCCGGGTGCCGTGCATTCCGGGCGTGAACGACACGGCTGCCGACCGGTTGGCGTTTCGCGCGTGGGCACATCCGTCGCCCGTCGAGTTTTTGCCGTACAATGTTGCGGCTGGTGCGAAGTATGCAATGCTCGGACGCCGCTATGCCTTGATGCCCATCTGTCTGGACGGGAATCGCGTGCAGGCAAAGCCACGCCCTTGAATCCGTCCTTGTCCGCCGGAGCCGCAACGTGAAATGCAAGCGTGGCGAGGCGCATCGGCGACAATTTTTCCGGGTGATCTTGGCGGCAATCCGAACATTCTCATGGCCGTGCTCCGTTTTTTCCGTTGGCGGACGCGTCCCTGTACGACGAACCGCAGGACGCGTCCGAAGAGATGGCGATACCCGGCGTCGGGCCGGGTCGGCGCCCGTGTTTCGGACAGGGTGGGTCGGTTTTCCCGACGGCGACAGAGGACCGCCGCCATCCCGGAAAGTCCCTTGCCCGGGCGCGCAACCGGCGAAGCCCGGGCGGAACGTTCGAGCGGCCTTATTATAAGGAGAAGGGAAACGGACACCTGGGCATTTGGATGTCTTATGACTGTCCCTTGTTTTGCGCCGGTACGCGGTATTGGACAAACGGGCCCGCCCCCTGATATTGTCCTTTTGGAAATCCGATACACATTATTACGGCAAACCGCGCCCCCTTCGTCCACGGACGGCGACTCTCTCGTCCATGGACGGCGACCCCTCTAGATTACAAGCGGCACCCGCCTCGTTCATGGACTACACCACCCCTAGCTTATGGACTGCGCCCGCCTCGTCCATGGACGGCGCCACCCCTTGTCCGCATGGAAGGGGTGTCCGCTTCGCGAGGGCGTCGACGGCTCTCGCGGAGTCCCTGGAATTTGCTATAATATAAGGAGTAAGGAGCAAGACCATGAACGACAGGAAAAAGAGCGAGAGAGGGCGATCGGGCGGCATCCTCCGCACGGAGGCGGACGCCGAAGCGGCGTCCGAATTGAACCGGTCTGCCGCGCTGGAGGATTTCATGCGGCGGGCAGACGATTTGTTTCCGACCGACGCGGGCCCGTGCGGCTGTTTGGCGCTGGCGGCGGGTTTTCGACGCCGGAAGGACGCGCTCCGCACGGGAAAGGTTTCCGTCTGGCCCCGGGAAGACGACGAGGGCGTCTGCCTTGCGATCCAGAGGGCTCTGGAACTGCCGCGCGAGCTGAAATATCCGCATGTGGCGTTGCGTCCGGACGGGAGAGTCGAGGTGGAGGAAGGCTGGTTCTTCCCGCACGAGGCGCGGCAGATCGCGGAATTGCGCGCGGCGATTCACGGTTATTGCGCCGCGGCGATGGCGTTCGCGGCGAAAAACAGATACGCATCGGCGGCGCTCTGGCGCGCGCTCGAAAGCGATCTGCACGGGCGGCTGGCGCTTCCCGTGGAGGAGACGCCGCCTTCCGCGAAAGAGACGGTCATCCGGTTCCTGGACGCGCAGCGGCGGCTGGCGGACGACGTGCGCCAGGCGGAAATGACGCGCACGAAGGCGGCGGAAGCGCCGCGGCCCGACGTGGAACCTGCCCGGCCGTACGAGAGATTCCGCTTCAGGATCACGCCGGGACGGACGGAGACCCAGATAGAGGATTTGCGGAAGCCGGCGATTTACCGCCTCTCCACCCGGTCCGCGGCGTGGCGGATCGTGGAGATGATGCTGCGGCATCCCGAGAAGACGTACAATGCCGTCCCCCGGGGCGGCGCACCCTGGCGGAAGGCTTTCCAGAAGCGCGGCAACGGCGATGCCGCGCGGTTCAAGGACGACCAGATCTTCATGCTGCCGCGGTGGATTCCGGAGTCGGGCGAGTGGAGTCCGGAAGGGGAGAAACGGCAAGGCAGCGGCCGCTGGCGCTTTTATACGAACAAGGAACGGATGTGCGCGCCCGCGGCGGTCGTCGAGGCGTACAAGGCGCGGCATCCGCGCGGTCCCGGAGCGGACTGAACGGCCGGCGGACGGGCTCCCGGGGTGGATCGCGGCGTCCGCCCCCGCGCCACAGCCTCTTTCGGGCGGACGAGTTTGGGATCTCCAATCCCGTATCGCCCTTGCCCTGTGCCGCGCCACCCTGGCCGCGCCCCCGTCTAGAGGGCGCGGCCCTTTTCTGGACACCCCCGGATATGCTATCATATGCGTCGTGAATCAAGGGCGCAAGAGGCTTCCAAGGCTGAAATATCAGCCGCGGAGGCGGCGCGGACCGGATGTTTCGGGCGGCAGGGTGCCGCCGACGGTTCGCGTGGCGGACTCTGGTTCTGTAAACAAGGTCAAAACCATGAATAAAAACATGAGAGAAGAAGCAAAAGCCCGCAGGAGCGGGCAGGCAAAAGAAAACAAAAACGGAAAGGAGGTGAGAATATGAGCAAACCAAGAATGAAATATCTTGTCAGGAAAGTGCGTAATCCGGTGACGAAGGACGCCTGCAACATTGCGCAGGTAACGGACAATGAAACCCACGACCTGGAATACATCGTGGAATTCGCACTCAAGCACGGTTACGTGCTCGGCAAACAGGGAGAGGTGGTCGGCGTGTTCCGCGGCTGCATGGAAGCCGTTCACGAACTGCTGTCCATGGGCTTCCGTCTGCGGTTGGACAGGGCGTTCGTCCTGGAAGGCACGCTATGCGGAACGCTCAACGAATCGTTGACGCTGGACAGCGGCAATACGTACAGAATCCGCATGCGCCCGGCCAAGGAGCTGGAAATCCCGGTCGACGCGTTCGACTGGGAGAGGGTCAACCACGCGGGTCCGAAAGCCTGGATAAGCTTGATCGGAGCGACTTCCGGCGGCAAAAACGGCGAGATCGTGATGTCCCGCGCGTTTGTCATAGGCGGACGGAACCTGTCCTATGCGGCGGAACTGGGAGACCGGATCGCAAGCACATGGACGGAGGACGGCGAGACGAAGACGGCTGACTTGACGCCATCCGCGTCAAGCGACGTCCTTCTCAGTTTCGAATGGCCGTCCGCCTGGGCGGACCTGCCGGCCGGCACGGAGATCGCGCTCGAGCTGCGTCTGCACGGCGGCGATGCGGAGAACATAGCCGTTCCCGTCGCGAAGACGGTCAAACTGGTCGCGGCGGACTAAGCCTGCCGCGAGGGCTGTCCCCCCCAGGGACGGCCGAAGTGACGGAGGGCTACCCCCTCCGTCCCTTTTTTGCGTTTTCGCCGCGAAGACCCCGACGCCGGTCGGCAGGGAAGCGGACGGCCGCATCCATAGGCCCGATCGCCGGAACGGTGATGCCGTTGCGCCGGAACGGTGTGGCCGTCTCGCCGATGGAGTATACTCCGAGGAGCGGCAAAAGGCTGCACTAACGTCTTCTGTCGCCCTTCGGAGTTTGTCAACCGTTGAAAATCCGGTACGCATCACCAGGGCAAATCGCGCTTTTACCATTTCGCAATCGACGCAATTGCGATTCGGGGCGGTTTTTGGTATACTATTGTCCCTATATGGAGAGATTTGAGACAGCGCAGACAAAAGCCGCGGTTTTGACCGAGGCTTTGCCGTACATCCAGGCTTTCAAGGGCGCGATGGTCCTTGTCAAGCTGGGAGGGTCGGTCATGGAAATCGAGGGCAATCTCGATTCCGTGATGGACGATATCGCCTTCATGCGGACGATCGGCATGAAAGTCGCCATCGTGCACGGCGGCGGCAAGGCGATTTCGCGCGCGATCACGGCGTCCGGCCACGAGCCGAAGTTCGTCGCCGGCCAGCGCGTGACGGACGAGGAGACGATGGAGATCGTGCGCCGCACCCTGAACGGGACGGTGAACCCCGACCTCGTCGCGCGTCTGTCGAAGCGCGGCACCAAC
This sequence comes from Verrucomicrobia bacterium UBA6354, assembly GCA_002440145.1. Classification (GTDB taxonomy): domain Bacteria; phylum Verrucomicrobiota; class Kiritimatiellia; order RFP12; family UBA1067; genus UBA1067. Next base: position 3,844 of record DJRS01000004.1, on the reverse strand, counting down.
GCCAAGCCCCTGCACGGCAACTGGCTCTTCAAGGCGCGCAAAATCACGGAGCCCGACCGCGGCTTTGTCGGCGAGGTCGTCGCGGTCGACACGCGCCCGGTCCTGGAGATGATGGACGCGGGCATCGTGCCGGTCATCACGCCGCTCGCGACGGGGCTGGAAGACGGGCACCTCTACAACGTGAACGCCGACATTTCCGCCGCGGCGCTCGCCCAGGCGCTCAAGGTCCTCAAGTTCGTCCTCGTCTCGGACGTCCCGGGGCTTCTGAAGGACCCGTCCGACCCGCGGACCCTGCTCTCGACGCTGCATCTGGATTCCATCGAGAAGCTCAAGGCGGACGGCACGATTTCGGGCGGCATGCTCCCGAAGATCGTCAGCTGCGAGAAGGCCATCCGCGCCGGGGTGCAGAAGGTGCAGCTCGTGGACGGTCGCATGCAACACTCTTTATTACTTGAAATATTCACGCGAGAAGGCGTGGGAACGGAGATAACAGAATGAGCAACAAGACGCAACCGATACTCGACCTCTACAGGAAGGTCATGATGCCGACCTATGCACCCGCCACCGTGCTGGTGAGCGGAAAAGGCGTGACGGTGCGCGATGCGGACGGGCTTGTCCTCTATGATTTCACGAGCGGGATCGGCGTGCACAATGTGGGCTATTCGCATCCGAAGGTGGTGAAGGCGATCCAGGAGCAGGCGGCGCAGCTGACTCACTCCTCCAATCTCTTCGCGAACGTCCCGGAGACGAATCTCGCGGCGAAGCTTGTCGAGATTTCGGGGCTCGAGGGCAAGGTCTTCTTCTGCAACTCGGGCGCGGAGGCGAACGAGGCGGCCATCAAGCTCGCCCGCAAGTGGGGCCAGGCGAACGGCGGACGCCACGAGATCGTGACGATGCGCCGCGGCTTCCACGGGCGGACGCTCGCGACGGTGGCGGCGACGGGCCAGGCGTGGTGCCAGGAGGGGTACGATCCCCTGCCGACCGGCTTCGTCTATGCGGATTTCAACGACCTCGAGAGCGTCAAGGCGGCCGTTTCGGACAAGACCGTCGCGATCATGCTCGAGGCGGTGCAGGGCGAAGGCGGCGTGACCCCGGCGACCGAAGAATTCATGAAGGGCGTGCGGGCGCTGTGCGACGAGAAGAACCTGCTCATGATCTGCGACGAGGTGCAGTCCGGCATGGGGCGCACGGGAACCTGGTTCGCCTGGCAGGGCTACGGCGTCAAGCCCGACCTCTTCACCCTCGCCAAGGCGCTTGCGGACGGCCTGCCGATGGGCGCGCTCGTCTCGAACGCCAAGACGGCGGACGTCTTCGGCCTTTCGGACCACGCCTCCACCTTCGGCGGCAACCCCGTCGCCGCGGCCGCGGCGAACGCGGTGATTTCGGTCATCGAGGAGGAAGGACTCCTCGCGCGCGCGGCGCAGACGGGCGAACTTCTGCGCGCGGCGCTGCAGGAGTTCGTGGACGCCCACGACCAGCTTCTCGAGGTGCGCGGCAAAGGGCTCATGCTCGGGCTCGTCGTGGACGGCGACCCGGCGAAAATCGTGGAAGCCCTGCGCGGACAGGGTCTGCTCGCCCTGACGGCCAAGGGCGGCGTCGTGCGCTTCCTGCCGCCGCTCGTGCTGAAGGAAGAAGATCTGGAGGACGCCGTCGACATGATTTCGGACGCGCTTGACATCGCGTTCGAGGACTGAAGGACCACGCACATGGCGGAAACGAACGAATATCGCGAGCAGCGTCTGCAGAACATGCGGGCGCTGGAGGAGCTCGGCTACGCGCCCTACGGGCGCAAGTACCCCCACGAGGATCTCGCGCAGGTGCGCGCGGCGTTCGCCGAAGGCGTGCGCGTGCGCGTGGCCGGACGCCTCATGACCATCCGGCGCATGGGCAAGATGAACTTCTGCACCATCAACGACGGAACGGACAGGTTCCAGCTCATCTTCAAGCGCGATGAACTGTCCGAGACGGCGTTCAAGGCGTTCAAGCTCCTGAACCTGGGGGACATCATCGGCGCGGAAGGCGCGCTCTTCACGACGCAGAAGGGCGAGAAGTCCATCGTCGTCGCGGACTGGACGATGCTCGCCAAGGCGCTCGAGCAGCCGCCGGAAAAGTTCCACGGCCTCGCGGACCAGGAAGAGCGCTACCGCCGGCGGTACGTCGACCTCATGACGAACGACGAGACGCGCGCGCGCTTCGTGACGCGCTCCAACCTGCTCATGGAGACGCGCAAGTACCTGTGGTCCAAAGGCTTCATCGAGGTCGAGACGCCGATTCTGCAGGCGCAGGCGGGCGGCGCGGCGGCCAAGCCGTTCGAGACGCATTTCAACGCGCTCGACCAGCACATGGTGCTGCGCATCGCCCCCGAGCTCTACCTGAAGCGCCTCTTGGTGGGCGGGATGAACAAGGTGTTCGAGCTGGGCAAGGACTTTCGCAACGAGGGCATCGACCGCTCGCACAACCCCGAGTTCACGGTGCTCGAGATCTACGAAGCCTACGGCGACCGCACGTCCATGGAGGCGATCATCGAGGGCCTGATTCCGCATCTCTGCGATACGGTCGTCGGTTCGCGCCAGATTCCGTACGGCGAGAAAAAGGAAATCATCGACTTCAATCCGCCCTACCGCCGCGTGGCCTACAGCGACCTCGTGAAGGACCTCATGGGGGCGGACTGGTTCGAGCTCGATTTCGCGGCGCAGCTCGCCAAGGCGAAGGCCAAGGGCAAGGAGACGGAGACGAACCTCGAGCTGGACGGCATAACCGACACGCTCATGCTGACGCACGAGGTCTACGACAAGCTCATCGAGAAGAACCTGCGCCAGCCGACCTTCGTGACGCGGCTGCCGCACGAATTCGTGCCGCTCGCCAAGGCGTGCCCGGACGATCCGGCGCTCGTGGACGTGTTCGAGTTCGTGGTGGGCGGGCGCGAACTGTGCCCGGGCTACACCGAGCAGAACAACCCCCTCGAGCAGCGCAAGGCGCTCGAACACCAGGCGGGCGAGGACACGGAGAAGATCGACGAGGACTTCATTTCGGCGCTCGAGTGCGGCATGCCCCCGACGGGCGGGCTGGGCATCGGCATCGACCGTCTCGTCATGCTTCTGACCGGGTGCGACGGCATCCGCGACGTGGTCCTCTTCCCGCAGATGAAGAAGGCCTGAGCCGCGCCGCAAGCCGCGTTCGAATTGGAAAGCCTATGTACATCAAATTGACACGAACGGACAAGACCCCCGTCTGGATTCAAAGCGTCTTCATCGCCGCGCTCGAACCGCGGCGCCAGGGCGGCACGATCGTCGTGCCGCTCGGGAACGACCTGGACTACGAGGTGACCGAGTCGCCCGAGACGATTCTCGCGCTGCTGGAAGGCGCCCCGACGCCGACCGTCGCGCCCGTGCCGGCCCCCCGCGCCCCGCGCGCCGTGTTCACGGACGTCATTTCCGAAACCGAGACGGACGAAACGCCCGCGGCGGAAGAGCCGCCCGCCGAACCCGCGGCGCGCGCCCCCAAGACCCGCACCCGCACGGCGACGCGAAAGACCGCCGCCAAGCCCAAGGCGAAAGCCCCCGTGGCGGACGCCCCGGCGACGGAGCTGGGGGCCGAACAGCTCGAGCGCCTGACGAAGATGGCGCCCGGCTCGGTGCACAAACTGCGCAACACCCTCGAGACCCAGTTCGGCGCGGCGAACGCCGCCGCGACAATCGCCGCGCTGGAGAAGAAGGGTCTCTTCAAGATTTCGCGCGACCGCGTCGTGTGGCAGACCGCGCAGACGAACGCAGATGCCGGTCAGCAAGCCTAGGCTGCCTTTCGTCGTCACCGCCGGACCGACGCGCGAATTCCTGGACCCGGT
>DJRS01000099.1 GCA_002440145.1 Verrucomicrobia bacterium UBA6354 | reverse complement strand
AACAAGCGCGCGCGCGCGGCGATCGCGGCGGGCCTGACGGCCATCGTCTGCGTGGGCGAGACGCTCGAAGAGCGCGAAGCGGGCAAGCTGAACGAAGTCATCGAGCGCCAGATGAACGTCGGTCTCAAGGACGTGGCCGCGGCGGACTGCGCGAAGCTCGTCATTGCCTACGAACCGGTCTGGGCGATCGGCACCGGCAAGACCGCGACGCCCGACCAGGCGCAGGAGGTGCACGCGCTCATCCGCGCGACGCTCGCCAAGCTCGTGGGCGCCGAAACGGCGGAGACGGTCCGCATCCAGTACGGCGGGTCGATGAAGCCGGGCAATGCGGCCGAGCTCCTCGCGAAGAAGGATATCGACGGCGGCCTCATCGGTGGCGCCGCGCTCAAGGCGGACTCGTTCGCCGGCATCATCGCCGCCGCGGCGGCCGCGAAGTAATGCGCGGCTTTGCACAGAAAGCGCTCGCGCTCGCCGTGTTCGCGGCGTGCGCGGGTTGCTTCGACGAACCTTCCGACGCGGCGCGCGCCGTGCCGGAAGGGGCGCATGTCTATCTGCAGGATCGCGGTCTCGGCGACCTCGCGGGCGAGAATCTGGATGCGGCGAAAATCGTCTATCTCAATCTGGATCGGAACGCCCTGACGAACGTGGCCCCTGTCGCCGCCTTGACGAATCTCAAGTGGCTGCGGCTCAATTCAAACCGCCTCGCGGCGCTGCCGGACCTGGCCGCGCTCACGCAGTTGCGGCGGATTTACCTGGCGCGGAACCGGTTCGCGGCCGTGCCGGAGACGCTCAAGGACCTGCCGGCGCTGACGGATATCGAGCTTTCGGACAACCCGCTGACCGCGATTCCCGACTGGCTCGCGCGCAAGGAAGGTCTGCTTTTCCTTTCGTTCAACCGCACGAACGTCCGCAAGCTTCCGTCTGATCTGTCGGCTTGGCGCTCGCTGAAGGCACTCCAGCTGGGCGGGCTCGAACTACCGGCGGACGAGATGGCGCGCATTCGCGCGGCGCTTCCCAAGACGGCGATCGTTTTCTGATGGCGGCGTCTATCCAAACCGCAAGCGAGCTCGACGAACTCGACCATGGGCCGCTCGGGCGGCTTCTGCTGAAGTATTCGTGGCCGGCCCTGGTCGCGATGAGCCTCAACGCCTTCTACGCGGTCGTCGACCGCGTGTTCATCGGGCAGGGGTGCGGGGTGGACGCGATGGCGGGTCTCACGCTTGCGATGCCGCTGACCATGCTTTTCGGTGCGTTTGGCGTTTTGATCGGGGCGGGACATTCGGCGATATTGTCCATCAAACTGGGTGCGAAGGACCGGGTGGCCTGCGAGAAGCTGCTCGGACAGCTCATAGCCTTCAAGCTTCTTCTCTTTCTGACGTTGACGCCGCTCGTCTACTTCAATCTCGATACGATTCTCGCCTGGTGCGGTGCGGCGCGCGTGACGCCGGGCGCCTATGCCGCGGCGCGCGAATATCTGCAGATTCTCCTTTTCGCCTACATCTTCTCGCACCTGTCGTTCGGGCTTTCGGCCATGCAGCGCGCAGAGGGCGGGGCGTTCCGTTCCATGCTCTGCATGGTCGTCGGTTTTGGATTGAATCTGATTCTCGACCCGGTTTTCATCTTCGGCTTCGGCATGGGCGTCGCCGGCGCGGCGTGGGCGACGAACGTCTCCATGTTCTGTTCGTGCCTGTGGGCGCTGCGGTACTATTGGACGGAGCAGACGGCCGTGCGGCTCGATTGGCGGCGCATCGGCTTCCACAAGGGGCTCGTCTGGCGTCCGTTCGGCATCGGCTTTTCGCCGTTCTTCCAGCAGATCCTGGGCGCGTTCATCACGGTTTCGCTTCAGATAGCCTTTACGCGTTGGGTGCCCGACGAAGCGGCGCGGACGGCGCAGATCGCCTCCCTCGGCGTGTTCCAGGCCTGCCTCATCCTTATCATGATGCCGATTCTGGGCGCCCAGCAGGGGCTTCAGCCCATTATCGGCTACAATTGGGGCGCGCGCAATTTCATGCGCGTCAAACAGACGCTTGTCCTGGGGCTGTACGTCACCGCCGCGCTGACGGCGATCGCGTTTGTCATCCAGGTCATCCCGCCGTTCCCGACGTGGCTGGCGCGACTCTTCATCTCGGGCGACCAGCCGGCGCTGATCGCGCTTTCGGCGCATGACCTGCAGATCTCGAATTTCATGATCTGGTGCATTTTCATCAATATCGTGTCCTCGACCTACTTCCAGTCCATCGGGCGCCCGCGCACGGCCATCCTGCTGTCGCTGTTGCGTCAGGGCTTCTGTCTGCTGCCGGTCATCTGGTTTCTGCCGCATTTCATGGAGGACAAGACGTTGGCGATTTGGTTGTGCATGCCGATTTCGGATGGTGTGGCCAACGCGGCGTCGGTTCTGCCGCTCGTGCTGAACATGCGCTTTCTGGCGCGTGTCCGGCCGCGCGCGGCGTTCAAAGAAGGAAGGTAGGGCGGTCCTGTGAAATTCAAATTGGTTATAGTCGGTCCTTTCGAGGTCAACTGCATGGTTGCCGTGCGGCCGGACAATACGGCGTGGATCGTCGACCCGGGCGCCGAGCCGGAGAAGATCCTCTCCGCCATACGGGCTGAGGGCGCCGTCCCGGGGGCCGTTCTGCTGACGCATGCCCACTTCGACCATATCGGAGCGATCCCCGCCTTGCAGCGGGCCTATCCCGATTTGCCGGTCTACGTGCACCCGGCGGACGTGCCGGCGTTCGGCGATCTCCGGAACCAGATGCCGCCGGACTACCCCCTTGCGCCGGCGCCGCGGAACATCCGCGATTGCCGCGAGCTTCCGGGCGTGGACGTGATCGAGACGCCCGGGCACACGCCGGGCGGCGTCTGCTACTGGTTCAAGGACGCCAAACTGCTCCTTTCGGGCGATACGCTTTTTGCAGGTTCCTGCGGACGCACGGACTTCCCGGGCGGAGATTACCCGGCATTGAAGCGGTCCCTCGCACGGTTGATGACGCTCCCGGACGACGTGCAGGTCGTCCCCGGACACGGTCCCTGCACGACGATCGCACACGAGCGGGAAACCAATCCCTACGTGCGCGGATGAAAAATCTCTCTCTCTTTCGGCCTAAAATATGTTATAATTAGAGAAGTATGAGCACAGACGAATCGGTAAAGTTGGATCTTGGCGCGTTCGATTTCACGCCCGACTGGGCGAAGAAGGACGCAGGAGTCACGGTCGGGAAGATGCGCCCGGCGCGGGAAGAGACCGCGGCGGATGCGGCGCGCGGCCCCCAGCGGGGAGCCGACCGCGGCAAGAAGCCGTTCGGTCCGCGCAAGCCCTTTGCCCGTGGCGACCGGCGCGAGGCCCCGATGCGCGGTCCCGTGCGACCCGAAGAGCCGCAGCTCGAGCTCGAGGTGAAGGTTCTGCCGGAGACGCGCGCGCTTGGAACCATCATTCGCAAGCTGCAGCAGGATCCGCACGCGTACAAGTTCAAGGAACTCGCGCGTTTCTTCCTCGACAATCCCGAGTCGGTTCTCCTGCGCGTCGCATCGAAGAACGTGAAGCCGGGCGAGGCGGCGCCGCGGCCGTTCCACCAGTGCAAGGCGTGCGGGTTCGCCGCGCTGAGCGCGGAAGAGCTTGTCGCGCACATCCTCGCCGCGCATCTGGGCGACTACTACGAAACGCGCGAGGTCGCGTGCGAGCCGCCGAAGGGGAACTTTCCGTGCGTCGCGAAATGCGGCCTTTCGGGCGTCGTGCTCGGTCCGCCGAATATCCATGATTTCACGAACCGCGTGCAGGAGATGATCCGCACGCGCTATCCGGACATGACGGAAGAAGCCTATCGTGCGCACCTAGAGATGGTGCGCGACCCCGAAGCCATCGAGGCCTGGCGCCAGAGCGCGACGAAAAAAACGGTCTACATGGCGAAGGGCGCGGGCGAGAATGCGCCGCAGCTGACGCGCGAGCAGGCCGAAGGTGCGTTCCGCCAGTCTTTCCTGGCGCCGCTGATGGACAATCCGAAGGTTCTCATGATCACGGCGGACCGCGCCTTGAAGAGCCCGGTTCGGGCTCTGGCGCGCGCGGCGCGCTTCGCGCTCGAGGACGAGCGTCGCACGCCGCGCGGCATGTGCTTCGCCCTGCGCGGCGCGCTGTACCACCGCAAGCTCAACTTCTTCCGTGCGAACGACGCGCACGGCCCCGAGTTCGTGACGAGCGTCGCCTACAAGCCGTTCGACGCGGCGCATGCGATCCCCGAACTCGCGCGCGTGGCGACCTTCGTCGTGGAGCATCCGTGCTCCTTGCGCGAGGAGATCGCCCCGGACGCCGAATCGGCCAAGCATTTGGACTGGCTCGTTTCCACGGGGCACATCGTCGCGTATGTCAACGGCGCCTATTCGCCGGTGGAGAAGTATCCGAAGTACGGTCCGCAATGGCGCAAGAAGGCGCCGGTCGCCCAGGCGGAGCCGTCCGCCTCGACAGACCCGGAAGCCGCCGCGCCCGCGGCGGAACCCGTTTTGCCGGCGGCGGAGTCCGCCGCGCCGCAGGTCGCGACCCCTGCGGAAGAGAAAAAGGCTGAAGAGAAGAAGGAAGAGAAGAAAGATGAAGTTTCCGCTCAGTTGGCTGAATGAATTCGTCAAGATTGACGATATCGCCCCCAAGGACCTCGCCGAGCGTCTGACGCGCGCGGGCCTGCAGGTGGAGTCGATCGAGACGGTCGGCGGCGTGCCGCTCGCCGACACGTTTGTCGTGGTGGAGGTCGTGGAGTGCGCTATGCATCCCGACTCGGACCACCTGCACGTCTGCAAGGTGACGGACGGCAAGGAGACGTGGCAGGTCGTCTGCGGCGCGCCGAACATGCGCCAGGGCATCAAGACGGCTTTCGCGAAGATCGGCTCGATCATCCCCGACGGCGGCTTCAAGATCAAGAAGGGCAAGCTGCGCGGCGTCGAGTCGTTCGGCATGTGCTGTTCGGAAAAGGAGCTTCAGATCGGTTCCGGAGCCGCGGGCATCATCGAGTTCCCGCCCGAGACGCCCACGGGCGCCTTCGTGCGCGACGCGGTGCCGGGCGAGAAGCCGGAGACCGTGTTCGACGTCGAGGTGACGTGGAACCGCCCGGACGCGCTTTCCGTCCTCGGCATTGCGCGCGAGTACGCGGCGCTTCTGGGGCGTCCGCTCAAGATGCCGGCGGTGGATTTCGCCGAAGAGGCGTGCGACATGAACGACGAAGTCAAGGTCGTGGTGGAGGACCCCGTGCGGTGTCCGCGCTACACGGCGCGCGTGGTGACGGCGGTTCAGGACGGTCCCTCGCCCGAACTCATGGCGAAGCGGCTGGAGCTCTGCGGCGTGCGGGCGCTCGGGCTTTGCGTGGACGTGACGAACTACGTCATGCTCGAGCTGGGCCAGCCGATGCATGCGTTCGACTACACGAAGCTCGCGGATCGCACGATCGTCGTGCGCGATGCGCGGGAGGGCGAAACGATGAAGACGCTGGACGGCGTCGAACGCAAGCTGGATCCGTCCATGCTGGTCATTTGCGATACGCGGCGCCCAAATGCCGTGGCGGGTATCATGGGCGGCGAAGAGAGCGGCGTCGCGCAGGGCACCCAGGCGCTCGTTCTCGAGAGCGCGCTCTTCGAACCGACGTCGACGAAGTATACGGCGACAAAGCTCGGGCTTGCATCCGAATCGTCCTACCGCTACATCCGCGGCGTGGACAAGGATCTCGCGGACTTTGCGAGCCGCCGCGCGGCGCATCTTCTGCAGAAATACGGCGCGGCGAAGATCGCGCACGGCGTGATCGACGTCGACAACCGCCCGAAACCGCTGAATCCGGACGTGACGCTCGACTTCGACCGGGCGCGGCGTTTGATCGGCATCGATATTTCGAACGACCGCATGGTGTCGATACTCGTCGCGCTCGGCCTGACCGCACGCGAGACGGGACCCTATTCGGAGAAGAAGTCCATTGCCTTCGGCATACCGTCCTGGCGATACGACCTTTCGCTCGAAGCCGATCTCGTGGAGGAGATTGCGCGCGAATACGGGCTCGACAACATTCCGGACACCCTGCCTTCCGCGCCGAGCATTTCGTATCTTTCGCAGGCGAATTTCGAGGCGAAGGAGCGTGTGCGCGAACTCTGTCTCGCGCTCGGCTTCACCGAAGCGATGCACTATTCGTTTCTTTCCCGAAAAGAGCTTGACGATTTCGACACGCGCAACGCCGCGGAACGCCTGGTCATTCCGGATCCCGTGTCGGTCGAATACGGCGTGATGCGCGATTCGCTTTTGCCCCAGATGACGGGTTCGCTTGGGCGCAATGCGGCGCGCCAGCTCGATTCGGCGCTGCTGTTCGAGGTGGGCAAGGTGTTCTCCAACAAGGGCGGCAAGCCGTCCGAGGCGGAGCGTCTCGCGCTCGGGTTCTTCGGGCCGGTCGGACGCGAAGCGTTGCGGACACGCGCGGCGGTCACCGAGGAAGAGTCTGTTTTGTGGATGAAGGGCGTCGTGGCGGAACTCGTGGCGCGCCTGCACGCGGGGCATCTCGAGTTCGCCCCGGCGGAGCATCCGGCGTTCGCGAAGGGCGCCGCGCTCCAGGTCAAGCTCAACAACCGTCCGCTCGGTATTTTGGGCGCGCTTTCGGCGAAACTGCGCCACCCCTACCGCCTGACGACGCAGATGGCGCTGTGCGAGCTGGAGCTGAAGCCGCTCCTCAAGAACACGAATGCGGTCGGACGCCTGAGCCCGGTTCCGCAGTTCCCGCTCGTGCGCCGCGATGTGGCGCTCGTCGTCGAGCCGACCGTCACGCACGAACAGCTCGTGAACGCCATCCGCAAGAACGGCGGACGCGAGCTCGTCAAGATCGAACTTTTCGACATTTTCAAAGGCAAGACGCTCAAGGACGGCAAGCGTTCGCTCGCCTACGCGCTCGAGTTCCGCTCGAACGAAAAGACGCTGACGGACGCCGAAGTCGGGCAGGTCTTCCAGCGCATCGTGGACGCCCTGAAGGCGCTTCCCGGCGTGGAGGTTCGCGCCGGCTGATACGACGTGGGCCCTGTGTTGCACGCGGACACGGCAGAAATTTCTTCGACCGACGTTTCGAAAAAGGGGACTGCGCGTCCCCACTTGGAATAGAGGGTTCCGGGGGTTCTGCACTACGGCAATGTGGGGTCTTTTATTTTGCATATGAAGGGCGCGATGGCGTGCGCACTGATAATCCCTGCCTACAATCCGAACGGACGGCTTGTCGCTCTCGTGCGGGCGCTCCATCCGCATTTCGCGCGCATTTTGCTCGTGGATGACGGTTCGACCGCCGGGCGGGATGTCCTCGAAGCGGTGCGCCCGCTTGTCTCGCAGATTCTGCCCCACCCCGTCAACCGCGGGAAAGGCGCCGCGCTGAAGACGGCCTTCGCCGCGCTCCGGCCGGACGAGGACGCCGTCACGGCTGACGCCGACGGGCAGCATGCGCCGGAAGACGTCCTGAAGGTCGCCGCGGCGCTTAAAAACTGCCGCGGCGGAATCGTCCTCGGGGTGCGCCGGGCTGACGCAAAGGCGCCGTTTCGCAGTCGGCTCGGGAACGGCTGGTCCCGACTCCTCTTCCGTTTGCTGCTGGGTTTCAAGGTCAGCGACACCCAAACCGGACTGCGCGGCATTCCGGCCGGAATCATTCCCCGCCTGCGGGAATTGCCGGGCGATCGCTACGATTACGAGCAGGTCATGCTCCTCGAAGCGCGGCGTTTGCCGGACCGCATCCGCGAAGTCCCCATCCGGAAAGTCTACTTCGAGAACAATGCCGAGAGTCACTTTTGCCCGTTACGGGACACGCTGCGCAATCATTTCGCGCTTCTCAGGGCGATTTTGCGCCCGTACAAACGCGCATATTAGGCGCAGAGTCCGGAAAATGCAGAGAGAAGACGCGCTTCCCGACTTTTTCTGGCAATTATCTGTTTGAATCCACTTGTGCGCTTGCCCGCGTTACAGGGGAGTGGACACGTCTCGTGAGCACGCCAAGTCCAAAAGACCGCGGTCTTTTGAAGTTCTGTTGCGCATCGGACGCCGGTGTGGTAGGCTATGCCCTGTTGTTTATTCCTTGGCCCGGCCGGTTTCCGCGAGGTGCGAGAGTGGTCCTATAATAAGGAGCGTGAGCGGTCGCAGAACCTCCCCGTCGCCGCGGAACTTCAAGGACAGGCTGAACCTAGAAATCGCAGTAGAAAGGCTGGAATCGGGGCTGTG
>DJRS01000185.1 GCA_002440145.1 Verrucomicrobia bacterium UBA6354 | reverse complement strand
TACGAGGGCTTCCCCGGACATCTGTGCGTCTCGATCAACGACGAAATCATCCACGGCATCCCCAGCCATGACCGCGTCATCATGCCCGGCGACCTCGTGAAGACGGACGTCGGCATCCGCGCGCACGGCTTCAACGGCGACACCTCCCGCACCGTCGCGCTCGGCGTGACGGACCCGGACGTGCTGCGGCTCGTGGAGACCACCAAGCGGTGCCTCAAGGCGGGCATCGAGGCGGCGGGCCCGGGCGTGCATCTCGGCGACGTCGGCTACGCGATACAGCGCGTGGCCGAGGCGGAAGGCTTCGGCATCGTCCGCGACTGGATCGGCCACGGCGTCGGACGCACCGTCCATGAGGACCCGGAAGTGCCGAACTACGGCGTGCCGGGGACGAAGATGATCCTGCGGCCGGGCATGACGATCGCCATCGAGCCGATGATCACGATGTCGAAGGCGGGCGAGCGGACGGAGGTCCTCGAGAACGACTGGACCGTCGTCACGCGCGACCGGTGCCTCTCGGCCCACTTTGAACACACCATCGCCATCACGGACGACGGTGCGGAGATTTTGACTTTGCCGGCGGACTATCCCTGAAGTCCCGAAGCCCGAAGGCGCTTAGGTCGAATGGCGGCTGATTGCTTCGAGATCGGATGGTTCGCCGGCAATTTTAACGCGTCGCGCTGATGTTCCCGGCGGAAGAGAAACTCGGCGAGATCCGCCGCGCGCTCGCGTCCAACCAGACCGTCGTCCTGACCGCGCCCCCCGGGAGCGGCAAGACGACGGCGATTCCCCCCGCCCTGCTGGACGAACCCTGGCTGGCCGGACGCAAGATCGTCCTGCTCGAGCCGCGTCGCCTGGCCGCCCGCAACTGCGCGCAGTACATCGCCGCGCGGCGCGGCGAACCCGTCGGCGGCACGGTCGGCTATCGCGTGCGGCTGGAAAGCAAGGTTTCGCGCGCGACGCGCCTGGAGATCGTGACCGAGGGGCTTTTGGCGCAACGCCTCCTCGCCGACCCCGAACTCGCCGACACGGGACTTGTCATATTCGACGAATTCCATGAACGCGCGCTCGCCTGCGACCTCGCCTTCGCGCTCGCCCTGGAGGTGCGCCGGGCGCTCCGGCCCGATCTGCGCCTCATGGTCATGTCCGCCACGCTGGACGCCGACGATGTCGCGCGCCATCTGGGGGACGCCGTCTCCGTCCATGCCGAGGGGCGCATGTACCCGGTCGAGACGCGCTATCTGGGCGAGACGTCCGTCGCCGCGGCGGTTTCGCGCGCATTGAAGGAGACGGACGGCGACATTCTGTGCTTTCTGCCGGGCGAGGGCGAGATCCGCCGCGCCCAGGCGGCGCTGGAGAACGTGCGCGATGCGGACGTCCTGCCGCTCTACGGCGCCCTGCCGAAGACCGAACAGGATCGCGTCTTCGCCTCTTCGCCGCGGCGCAAAGTCGTGCTGTCGACTTCCATCGCCGAGACCTCGCTCACCCTTCCGGGCATAACCTGCGTCATCGACACGGGGCTCATGCGCGTGCCGCGCTTTTCGCCGGCGACGGGCATGACGGGTCTCGCGACATTGCCGCTCACGGAAGACCGCGCCGAACAACGCCGCGGACGCGCCGGACGCGTCCGCCCGGGCGTCTGCTACCGGCTGTGGGGAGCGGGCGAGAAGCGCCCCGCCCGCATGAACCCCGAAATCCTGGAGGCCGACCTCTGCGGGCTCGTCCTCGCGAGCGCCGCCTGGGGGGCGGTCCGGCGGACGGACCTCCCGTGGATGACCCCGCCGCCCGCCGCCGCGTGGGACCGGTCGGCCGAACTCCTCGAACGCCTGGGGGCGCTGGACTCGACCGGGCGGCTCACGTCGCGCGGAACGCGCATGGCGCGCTTGCCGGTCCACCCGCGCCTTGCGAACATGCTTCTCGATTGGGAGCCCGGCTCGGCCGACCTGCAGAACGCGGCGCTTCTCGCGGCCATCGTGGAAGAAGGCGGGCGCACCCCCGAAACGGACATCCGCCGCGTTCTGGACCTCGTGAAGGAAGCGCCGAACCGCCCCGACGCGCGGCGCATTTGGGCGCTCGCGGCCCGTTTCGGCGCGGCGCGGACGGCCCCGGCGGGCGCCGCCACCCGTCCGGAAGGCGTCCTCCTCGCGCGGGCCTACCCCGACCGCGTCGCCAAAAACCGCGGCAACGGAACCTTCCGGCTCGTCGGCGGACGCGGCGCTTTCCTGGATTCGACGGACGCCCTCGCCCGGGCGCCGTGGATCGTCTGCTGCACCTTGGACGACCGCCCCGGCGACGCCAAGATCTTCTCCGCCGCGCCCATCGACGAGGCGGACGTCGCACGTCTGTTCGCCGCCGACCAGACCGAGGAGACGGTCTGCGCGTGGGACAAACGCACCGAGCAGGTCGTCTCGGCCGTCCGCACACGCATCGGCGCCGTCGTCCTTTCGGAGCGGCCCGTACCGCCCCAGGCGGACGACGCGGCGTTCCGGGCGCGCCGGACCGCCGCGCTCATGGAAGGCGTCCGCCAGAAAGGCGTGGCGAATCTGCCGTGCTGGACGAAGGAGTCGCTCCAACTGGCCGCGCGGCTCCAGTTCCTGCACCGCGTGCTGGGGTGGCCCGAGCTTTCGGACGCGTCCCTTGTCGAGGCTCTGGCGGGTTTCGTCGACGGTTTGACCCGGTGGCGCGACCTCGCGCGCGTGAACATGACGGACGTGCTCGCCTATTGGCTGACCGCCCACGGCCATACGCGCCGGGAGCTGGACGCGCTCGCCCCCGCCCGCATGGAAGTCCCCAGCGGCAGCCATCTCGTCATCCACTACGAGGGAGACGAACCGACTGTGGAGGCGAAACTGCAGGAGTGCTTCGGGCTCATGGAAACGCCGCGCGTGGCGGACGGACGCGTCCCCGTGGTGATGACGCTCCTTTCCCCCGCCCAGCGTCCGGTGCAGATCACGAAAGATCTCGCCGGCTTCTGGCGCGAGGGCTACCGGCTTGTGCGCAAGGACATGCGCGGACGGTATCCGCGGCACTATTGGCCCGAGGATCCTTTCGCCGCGGTCGCCACGCGCCGGACGATCAAGAACAGGCTGCCTTTCGCGCCCTGACGGTGCCCGGGCCGCCCAGTCACTTGAGCGTGCAGGCGACGCATTTCACCCTGGGCGCGGCGTTTTCGACTCCGCCGCGCAGGGTCAGGGTGAACGCGAGCGGCGTGCCGGACGGGACCCGGTCCAGCGCCTCGGGCCAGGGGATCTCGATGACGTAGTAGTCCGTCGCGCTCGGTTGCAGCGGGCAGACCTCCTCCTCGCCCGCGGCGTTGCGCCACGCCACCTCGATGCTGTCGCCCAGGTCGGCGCGATACAGGATGTTGCGCCCGTACACGACGATTTTCGCGCCGCGGTCCAGCTCGAAGTTCTTGCTTTTCTGCGGGTTCGAATGGATGTGCGTGACGAGGATGCGCGATTCGGGGCGACTGTTCACGAACTTGAGATTCTCCTCGTTCAGCTTGCGCGCGAGCCCCCGCAGCGCCGTCACCTTCACCAGCGGCGCGACCGTCTTCGGGTCGTACGGACTGTTGACGCCGTCCACCCGGCCGCGCAAGATCGGCGTGAACTTGAGGAAATTGCCGATCCGCCGCGGCAGACCGTCCTCCGCTACCTTGTCCGCGAGCGTCTTGAGCGCCATCTCCACGATGAACGCGACCGTGTCCTCGCTCAAGTTGAGCGACAGTTCCTTCACGATTTCCCGGTAGACGGCGCGCTCGCTGCGCATCGGCTGCGGCTGCAACTGCAGGCGGAACCCCTTGGCCGCCCCGTTCGCCCGATAGGGCACCGTATCGTAGATCAAGTATCTCTTTTCCTTCATAAACCAACCTTTCCGCCCGGTTCGGGCCGCTTAAACAAGGCAAACTAAAGGCCTGGACGTCCGTCTCAAGCCGGCAAACAAAGCCTTCCATGCCGCTCTTTGATGAGGTGTAGTTTACCACAATCTATGCATCAAGTCAAGTGGAGACACCCAAACACCCGGGTGTTTGTATGTGAAACACCCGGTGTTTGCTAGTGAAACACCCGGGTGTTTGATAGTGAAATACCCGGGTGTTTGTGTGTGAAACACCCGGGTGGTTGTGTGTGAAACACCCGGGTGGTTGATGATGAAATACCCGGGTGTTTTGATATGAAATACCGGGTGTTTGTGTACGAAACACCCGGGTGGTTGGCGTAATCCGGGTTGACACTGCCGGCAAGGGAGGCGGCCTCCGCGGCATTCGGAAGCGTCTGTACGGAATCGAAGTGGAGGCTCAAGCGGCGCATGCGAGCCTTTCAACCGCTCCGTTCAGGCCATTCAACCGACCCCGAGACTCTGTTTCCGCCTTCTTTCGGGGGGGTGCCGCGAAGTTTGCCCGGGGTTTCCCCGGTTTGTCAAACAGAAAGTGCACTGGCGAGAAACGGGGGGAGGTTGCCGGTTTGTCCAACACTGTGTACCTTGATGCGCCTCGACTTCTTTTTGGCGCGCCGGACAAGTTCGATGGTCCTTC
>DJRS01000002.1 GCA_002440145.1 Verrucomicrobia bacterium UBA6354 | reverse complement strand
CGCTCGACAAGCTCATCAACGAAGAATGGACGACGCGCACGCAAGCGTCCGTCAAGGACGGCAAGATAGCCTTCCGCGGCTTCCGCGGCAACTACCGCCTCTCGTGGACGGACGCCGATGGAAACGTCCAGACGCGCGACGTCGCCGTCCAATGACATCCGATATACAGAAAAGCAAGAAAGACCAAACTTATGAACATCAACAAGATCAACCCGGCGACACTGCGCATCACGGACATGCGTTTCGCCGACATCGACGGCGCACCCAAGCGGTGCACGCTCCTCAAACTCTACACGAACCAGGGACTCGTGGGCTACGGCGAAGTGCGCGATGCGTCTTCGCGCACCTACGCCGCGATGCTCAAGAGCCGCATCATCGGCGAGAACCCCTGCAATGTCGAAAAGGTCTTCCGGCGCATCAAGCAGTTCGGCGGCGACTCGCGGCAGGCCGGCGGCGTGTGCGCCATCGAGCTCGCCTGCCAGGATCTGTGCGGCAAGGCGTGGGGCGTCCCCGTGTGGCAGCTCCTGGGCGGGAAATGGCGCGACGAAGTCCGCTGCTACTGCGACACCGACTCCGAAGGCGGAGGACGCGACATGGGCGCGGCGCTCAAGGCTCGCATGGAGATGGGCTTCACGTTCCTCAAGATGGACCTCGGCATCGAACTGCTGACGGACGTGAAAGATGCATTGATCGCGCCGCTCGGCTATCTCGACTACATGCGCAAGATGAAACATGTCGTCCAGACGCCGCACGGTTCGATCGATCCGCGCTCCATGCGGGGCGAAGCCTACGAACTCTTCACCACCGCCCATGCGCACACGGGCATACACATCACCGAGAAAGGGTTGGACTATCTCGAGAAGTACATGGCGGACGTGCGCGAGGTCATCGGATGGGAGATCCCGATCGCCATCGACCATCTCGGGCACATTCCGTACGAAGACTGCGTCAACCTCCTGCGCCGGCTGGAGAAGTACCATCTTTCCTGGGCGGAAGACGTGCTCCCCTGGCGCAATGTCGAGCAGTGGCGCCAATTGCACGCGGCGACGACGACCCCGCTCGGGACGGGCGAAGACATCTACCTGAAGGAAGATTTCAAGCCGCTTCTGGAATCGCACGCGCTCGCCGTCGTCCATCCCGACTTGCTGACCTGCGGCGGCATTGCCGAAACCAAGAAAGTCGGCGACATGGCCGAGGATTTCGGTGTGCAGATGAACATCCACATGGCCGAATCGCCCGTCGCCTGCCTCGCCGCCGTCCACACGGCCGCGGCGACGCGCAATTTCATGGCGCTCGAACTCCACTCCGTGGACGTGCCGTGGTGGGGCGACCTCGTCCAACCGGCGCTCTCCTATGCGGGCGGATTCATCAAGGTCCCCGACGGACCCGGCCTGGGCATCGGCGAATTGAACGAGAAGCTCATTACGGAACATGCCTGCCCCGAATTCCCCGCGCCCTGGAACCCGACGGACAACTGGGACAAGGAGTGGTCGAACGATCGTCGCTGGAGCTGATTTCAAAGAAAAAGGAACAGAAACATGGACAATGAGAACCAATTGCAAAAAGAAGCGCGGATGATGAAGCTCGAGAACCTCATCCGCGAACGCGAAACGGTGGAAGCCGTTACATTCCCGATTCCGGACGACGAACTTCTGGCGCGCTACGAGAAGCTTTACGCCGGTTGCGTGTCGGACGTCCTGCGCGAATTCTGCTGCCTCGACCAGGCCCTCCCCTGCGAGATCCACCCCCTTCGCGATTCGGACGTCGTCGCCGGATTCGCCTTTACGGTGAAGTCCGCGCCCTGCTGCAAGATCACCGGCGAGATGAGCTTTCGCGGACAGATGCTGGACGAGATGGGCAAGAACCACTTCGTCCTGTGGGACACCTCGGGCGACGTCGACGCAACCCTATGGGGCGGCGTCATGACCGCGACCGCCTACGGGAAAGGCGTCAAAGCCGCGGCGATCGACGGCAACATCCGCGACACCAAACAGATCCTGGAGAAACCTTTCCCCATCTTCTACAAGCACCGCATGCCAAACGGCTCCCTGTCGCGTTGCCAGATTTCGCATTACCAGATCCCGATCAAAATCGGCAAGTGCTTCATCAAACCCGGCGATGTCGTGTTCGGCGATATCGACGGCGTCGTGGTCGTTCCGCGCAAGATCGCCTACGACGTCCTCCTGCGGGCGGAAGAGATCGTCGCCAACGAAAAGAAGATCTTTTCTTGGGTCGCCAAAGGCGAGTCGGTAGACGAAATCACGAAGAAAGGCGGGTATTTCTGATGCTGAAGGAAAAATTCTCGCTCGAGGGCCGCACGGCCCTCGTCACCGGTTCCGCGCGCGGCATCGGCCGCGCCATAGCCCTCGGGCTCGCCGAAAGCGGGGCGCATCTCATTGTGCACGGTTCGCGCGAATCGGAACCGCTGGAGGAGGCGCTCGGCCTCGTTCGGCGGTTCGACCCCACTGCAACGAAAATAGCGGCCGATCTGGGCGACCCGGACGCCGTAGAGCGCATTTTCGACCCGCTCCCCCGGACGCCGGACATCCTCGTCTGCAATGCGTCCGTCCAATTTCGCCGCCCCTGGACGGCTGTGTCGCGAGACGAAGCGCTCCTCCAGATGCAGGTGAACTTCCATGCCACGCTGCGGATGTTCCAGCTCTGCTATCCCCGCATGAAGGCCCAAGGTTGGGGACGGCTCATCACGGTCGGCAGCGTGCAAGAACGCCGCCCGCATCCGGAGATGACCGTTTACTCCGCGTCGAAATCCGCCCAAGAGAACCTCGTGCGCTCCATTGCGCGGCAAATCGCGAAAGACGGCATTACCGTAAACAACCTGTGTCCGGGCGTGTTCGCGACCGACCGCAACAGAGAAGCCCTCGCAAATCCCGCCTACAATAAGCAGGTTTTGGACGCGATTCCCGCCCATTTCGCCGCAACGGCGGAAGACGCCGCAGGCGCCGCGCTCCTGCTCGCTTCAGACGCCGGACGGTACATTACGGGGACAACGCTCATGGTGGACGGCGGACTTTGCCTGCCCGGCTGATCCCAAACCTAGACATGACGAAGGATGGACCAATGAATCAAACCGCATCTCGATACAAATGGATCGCGCTCGGCCTGCTCTGGGTGGCGTTTTTCCTCCAGCAAGGCACGCGTCAGATTTACGGTCCGTCCCTCGCCTCCATCATGTCGTCGACAGGGGCGGACGCCGTCTCCGCCGGGCTTGTTGGAACCGTCTTCACGCTCGTCTATGGCATTTGCGTGCCGTTCGCAGGGCTGACCGCGGACCTCTTCTCGCGCAAATGGATGGTGACGGTCGGCGTAGGCGTCTTTTGTCTCGGCATCTTCCTTTCCGGGTTCGTGCCGACTATCGGTCTGCTCATGGTCACCTATGGATTGTTGAACGGTTTTGGACAGACGTTCTACTACCCTTCCGCCACCTCCCTTGTCTCCCAGTTGCATAAAGAGTCGCGTGCGACGGCGATGTCCATCCTGCAACTCGGTCTCTACCTCGGCATTGTCGGATGCGGCGGGCTGGCGGGCTGGCTCGCCGGATGGAGCGCGGACGGATGGCGTTGGGCATTCAGAGTCTTGGGAGGTCTCGGTCTCGTCTGGGCGGTTGTGCTGCTTTTCTTCCTGAAGGACACGCGACCCGCGATGCAGAATGCCGCGCAGGAAAAGCCGCGTCTGCGCGATGCGGTCCATGCCGTTGTCGCCAATCCTGCGGCGCTTTGCCTCGCCGGCGGCCTCGGCATGATGATTTATGTCGATGTTGGCTTCAAAATCTGGATGCCCGACTATCTCGCCGAGACATTCGGCATCTCAAAAGGATCCGCCGGATTGAACGCCGTCTTGTGGCACTATCTCGGCGCCGCGGCCGGAATCGCCTTCGGCAGCCGTTTCAGCGATTGCCGGGTTGCCCGCAGACCGTCCATTCGCATGGAAGTCAACATCCTCGGGCTCGCCGGAGCCATCCCCTTCATACTTTGGATGGCCGGGACGGATTCTTTTGTCTGCTGCTGCACGGCAATGGGGCTTTTCGGTTTCTTCCGCGGCATTTACGACTCCAATCTCATGGCGGCTTTCCTGGATGTCGTCAATCCGCGCTACCATGCTTCGGGCTGCGGCATTATGATGTGCATCGCCTTCATCTTCGGTTCGCTGTCGCCGACGGTGCTGGGGCTCATGAAAGAGCATGTCTCCATGTCGGTCGGAATTGGCTCGTTGGCCGGATTCTACGCGTTGGGCGTAGGCATTATCTTGTGCGCCCGCCACATCGCATTCAAACACTAAACGCGAAAAACAAACCTGTTGACAGATGTGAATCCGCGGAGATTCCTGAACGCGTTGCTGGATGTCGATAGCCGGGCATTCAAGAGCATGCAGCCACATGCCGCCCCCACCCACAACGCGGTCGGACCCCTCGAGACAGAGCCAATCTCACGGAGACAAAGTTTCTCCTCTCACGGAAATAGAGAAGATGTTACGACCACTAAGCCTAGAAATCGCAGTTGAAAGGC
>DJRS01000111.1 GCA_002440145.1 Verrucomicrobia bacterium UBA6354 | reverse complement strand
CATGGTCCGTCGTCTTTTTCCGCCCTTCGCCGACAATGAAATCGTGGTCGCCGCAGCGCGGATCGGGCTCCGTCAAGTTGAGGTTGGGCGAAAACCAGTCCGCATTCATCATTTCGACGGACAAAATCGCTTCCAGCGCACCACAGGCCCCGAGGGTATGGCCGGTATAGCTCTTGAGTGTGCTCACGGGCGGACGGCACGCGCCGAACACTTTCGCCATGGCCGTGCCTTCGGCGATGTCGCCCAGCTCCGTGGCGGTGCCGTGGGCGTTCACGTATCCGATGGCGTCCGGGCCGATCCCGGCATCCTCCAACGCGAGAGCGAGCGCCAAGGCCATGGTGTCCGCGTTGGGCTGGGTGACGTGGCGGCCGTCCGTATTCGTTCCGAAACCGGCGATTTCGGCGTAGATTTTCGCGCCCCGGGCGAGCGCATGCTCCCGCTCCTCGAGAACAAGCGTCGCCGCGCCGTCGCCGATGACCAGCCCGTCGCGCGTGACGTCGAAAGCGCGCGGCGTCGTTTTCGGCGCGTCGTTCCGGCGGGAAGTCGAGAAAAGCGTATCGAAGACCGCCACCTGCGTGACGCTGAACTCTTCCGCGCCGCCGGCGATCATGGCGTCCTGCTTGCCGCCCGCAATCGCCTCGTACGCCTCGCCGATCGCAAGAGATCCCGAGGTGCAGGCCGTGCCTGTGGGCAGAAGCCGCCCCGTCGTGCCGAAATGCACCGAGAGATTCACCGCGCACGTCTGGGGCATCATGCGGATGTAGGTCGAGCTCGTCACGTTGCGTACGATGCGATCCTTCACGATGGAAAAGAAATCCGCGCACGCCTCGACGCCGCCCGAGCAGGAGCCGTAGGCGACTCCCAACCGTCCGCTTTTCACGAGCGGGGTGTCCTTCAGCCCGGCATCCTCCAAGGCGCGTTCCGTCGCATACAGCGCCATGATCGAGACCGGGCTCATTGTACGGATGACCTTGCGGGTGTATTCCGCCGGCTTTTCGAAACGGCAGGGCGCCCAGAGGCGCGTCTGCATGTTGCCGATCGCGGCGAGTTCGGACGAGACTTCGACGCAATTCTCATATCGCTTGAGGCGATTAAAAGCCGCTTCGGGCGCGTGCCCCAGCGAACTCACAAGCCCCCGGCCCGTAATGACGACGCGGCGCTTCAAATCATGCCTCCGTTCACCTGTATGACCTGCCGCGTCACGTAGGACGCTTCCTCGGACATCAGAAAACGCACGACCGCGGCGACTTCCTCGGGTTTTCCGAACCGGCGCATGGGGATCGCCTTCATCGCTTCCTCGGCGAAGATGCCCTGTATCATTTCCGTCTCGATGACGCCCGGGGCGACGCAATTCACCGTTATGCCGCGCCGGGCGAGTTCCACGGCCAGCGCTTTCGCCGCGGCGATGACCCCCGCCTTGGCCGCCGAATAGTTCGTCTGGCCACGATTGCCGACAATGCCCGAGAGGGACGAGATCGCGACGATCCGGCCGCGGATATGCGCTTGCACCATGGGCAGCACGAGAGGCTTGAGCACGTTGTAGAAGCTGTCGAGATCGGTATGGATGACGCGATCCCACTCGTCGTCTTCCATGGCGGGGAAGGCGTTGTCCGCGGCGATCCCGGCATTCAACACGACCCCGTAGGGGGCGCCTTCCGCGGCGACCCAATCCTCGAGCGCCCGGCGTGCGGCTGAACGGTCTGCGACGTCGAACTGCAGAATCGCACCCGTGCCGCCCGCCGCGCGCACCTGCGCGGCGGTTTCCTCGGCGGCGGCGCGTCCTTTCACGCAATGCACGACGGGGTCGTAGCCCGCCCGGACCAAGTCAAGCGCAATCGCGCGGCCGATGCCGCGGCTGGAACCCGTAACGATAACCTTCTTCATGTATAAGCCTCTAGACTGTCTGCCGTCGGCGTGCCCTCCGGCTGGTAGGCGTTCATCAGCGCGGAAGCGACTTCCCGACCCGTCGCTTCATCGTGAATCGTGCAGGCGAACGAGCCGAATTCCTCGTCCGAAAAGAGCGGCTGCACCCGGATGCGATAGCGTGCACCGGCCGCAAAACATTCCAGTTTGAGCGACAAACGCCGCGTTCCGAGCAGAAAACCGACTTTTGGCGGCAAACCTTTCCGTTCGCGATAGAGACCCGTGCACAGCGCCATCGTCTGCGCCATGTATTCCGCCGCGACGCACGAAGGCACCCCTCCCGATTCGGGCTCGAAAAAGGGGGACTCCTTCGAAATGGCGACCCACGCCTCAACCGTGTCGGATGACGCGTCCGGCGGATAATACCCCGAAAGCAGGATCATCGGCGCAGCCTGCGGAAGCAGTTCGGCGAGGGGCTTCATTCCGCAAGCGTCCTTTCCGCCATGCCGCAAATCTCGTCCACGGCGGGCGAATCGGTCAATTCCTTCAGAAACCGCCGGCGGAACGCGAGATGTCCGCGCGCGGCGCAAAGACGGCGGGATGTCGCGTATTCGAGTCCGCTGATCATCCAGCCGACCTGAATGAGGACGAAGTCCGCGAGGCATCGGATATCCTGGTAGTTCACGGCCCGCCGGGCGCGTATCGCCTCCAAAACGGCGGGGCTGGGCGGCGCGGATACCTTCAGATTCCAGAACGCCCGGCTGTCCGTGCGCCAGTCCGTATGGGCGACCTGGTCTTCCAATACTCTGAAAATGTCGAGTTTGTCGGCATCCCGTACTGTTTTCGCGCAGATAAGCGCACGCGGCGAGGGTGCGGGCTGCGGAATGTCCCGGCGGTTGTGCACGAGAACAGCCCACAATATGGCGTCTTTGTCCGCCCATGCGTCGAGCCACCCCTTCGCTTGGACGATGTCGTGCGAGAAGACGGCGTGGTCCACGCTGTCCGAATCGCGGAAGGTATTGTAGCGTTTCAACTGCTCGTACCGTCCCGTATCGTGCAGAAGAGCCGCGGCTTCGCAGGCAAGCGCCGTGGGGGCGTCGAACTTTTCCCCGGCGGCAATGCGCCGCGCGGCGTCCACGACCCCCCCGGTGTGGACGAGCTTCAGTTGCATCATCGGCGGCAGGGCACCGTCCGCCGAACGGTAGGCGTCCACATAAGCCGAATAGTCCGCCCGCAAACGCGCGAGCGGATCGTTCGGCTCTGGTCTGGCGGAAGGGGATGTCACTTGACGGGCAGAAGCTTGTCGACGCCGCCCATGTAGGGACGCAGGACTTCCGGAATCGTCACGCTGCCGTCCGCGTTCTGGCACTGTTCCAGCAACGCCACCATGAGACGCGGCAGGGCGACGCCCGAACCGTTGAGCGTATTGACGAGCTTCGTCTTGCCGTCCGCATCCTTGAAGCGGCAGTTCAGGCGCCGCGCCTGGTAGTCCGTGAAGCACGAGCAGCTCGACACCTCGAGCCACTGCTTCTCGCCCGGCGCCCACAACTCCAGATCATAGCACTTCGCCGCCGAAAAGCCCATGTCGCCCGAGCTGAGCATGATGACGCGGAAGTGGAGCCCGAGCCCCGTAAGAACCTCCTCCGCCTCGTGTACGAGCACTTCAAGTTGCTCGAACGCGTGGTCCGGATGCACGAAATTGACCATCTCGACCTTGTCGAACTGGTGCACGCGCAACATGCCGCGCGTCATCTTGCCCGCGCTGCCCGCCTCGCGGCGGAAGCACGGCGTGTAGGCCGTCAACTTGATCGGAAGCTTCTTCCCGTCCAGAATGTCGTCGCGGTAGTAGTTCGTGACCGGGACTTCCGCCGTCGGGATGAGCCAGAAGTCGTCCACGTTGCAGTGGTACAGGTCTTCCGCGAACTTCGGGAGCTGGCCCGTGCCCGTCATGGACGCCGAATTCACGACGAACGGCGGCAGCATTTCCGTATACCCCTGCTTCTGGCAGTGGAGGTCGAGCATGTACTGGATGAGCGCGCGCTGGAGCTTGGCGCCCTGTCCCAGGATGATGGGGAAGCCCGTGCCCGTCAGCTTGACGCCGCGCGGGAAGTCGAAAATCCCCAGTTTCTCGCCGACCTTCATGTGGTCCAGGACGGGGAAGTCGCGGTCTTTCCATTCGCCCACGAAACGCACGACCTTGTTCGCCGAGCTGTCCGGTCCGGTCGGGATCTCCGGCGCGGGGATGTTGGGGATCATGAGCAGGGTCTCGCGCAAATCGTGCTCGACCGTGGCCAGTTCGCGGTCGATTTCGGCGATGCGGTCGCCCACGGCGCGCATCTCGGCCTTGGCCGCGGCAATGTCTCCGCCGGCGGCGGCGATCTTGCCGATTTCCTTCGACGCGGCGTTTCGCTTGGCCTTCAGCGTCTCGGTCTCGCCCAAAAGCGCCCGGCGTTTCGCGTCCAGATCGCGCGCTTTCTCCAGCCGTGCGCGCTCCACCCCACGGCGGGCGAGCGCCGCGGCCGTGGCTTCAAAATCGTCCCTTAGCTTCTTGATATCGATCATTTCTCGAACTCCTTGCTGATTCTTCCTCTTATTATACCATATTTTACGCCCTTGGGCGCGGACTTTCCGCGTTCATCGGCTCCCGCACGCGCACCGTCTCGATGGAAAGAGCCTTTTTCGTCGCGCCGTCGAAGGTGACGACCGCCCCCTCGAGCGTGCACGGACCCTCCGCCACGTCGAACCGCCCGGGCATGCCCGTGACAAAACGCCGCGTAACCGGCTTGAGGTCGCGCCCGATGGAACTGAGATACGGGCCCGTCATGCCGAGATCGGTCAGAAACGCCGTCCCTTTCGGCAGAACATACGCGTCCGACGTCTGAACGTGCGTATGCGTCCCGACTAGCGCCGTCACGCGTCCGTCCAGATAATGCCCCAGCGTGATCTTCTCGCTCGTCGCCTCGGCGTGAAAGTCCACGAAAACCGGCACGTCTTTCGGGATTTCGTTCAACACCCGGTCCATCGTCTTGAACGGACAGTCCACGGCGGATTGCATGAAGACCCGCCCCTGCATGTTCACGACGGCGAACCGCCAGGTCGGAAGCGTCACGAGGCGCCAGCCCCGCCCCGGACATTCTGCGGCGAAGTTCGCCGGCCGCACGAGATTCATGCAGCTGTCTATCTGCCCGGCGAACTCCTTCTGTCCCCACGTATGGTCGCCCAGCGTGAGGGCGTCCACGCCGTTCTGGAGGAATTCGTTCGCGAGCGCCGCGGTGACGCCCGATCCCGCGGCACAGTTTTCCACGTTGGCGATCACCGCGTCCAGGTGCAGCTCGGCCCGCAGACGCGGCACTTCGCGCTTGAGGATCCGCCGTCCGGGCGACCCCACCACATCTCCTATCATCAAAATTCTCATTCGGCCTACATTATACCATATTTGACGGTCGAAGGGGAAGTCCTTCCGCAGAAGAATCGAAAACCCGGCTCAAGGAGGAAAATGGGGAGAAGGGGTGAACCACCCCCGCCCGATCGGGCTTGAAAGTGGTGGCGAGATAAGGATTCGAACCTTAGAAGGCGTAAGCCAGCAGATTTACAGTCTGCCCTCGTTGACCGCTTGAGTATCTCGCCAACAAAGTGATGCATAGTATACCAAATTTAGACCCACCGCGTCAATGGGGTTTTTTGCGAAAAGTGTTTCCCGTCGTGAGACACCCGGGACAGGTCGTTCCGAGGAGTGGAGAGCGAGGGTCAAAAAGGAGAAGGATCGGTTGATGAATTTGACGGGCCGCAGGGGATGGATATTTGGTCGTGGAGATCGGGAGAACGGGAAGAAGGGGTGTTGTGTGTCGGGTCTTGCCTATTATAGAGGAGTAGAGAGGAGGATAGCCCCCGCCCCTCAAACGATCCCCCATGGCGGGGGCGAATTCGGCCACGCGGCGTCACGAACAGACGGA
>DJRS01000095.1:9691-11104 GCA_002440145.1 Verrucomicrobia bacterium UBA6354 | reverse complement strand
ACTTTGTATCTGTAGCGCGTTAACGGGTCGACGCTCATGTCCGTAAACGACACCGTCCCCGCCTGACCCATGGGGGAATATTCTTCGAGGCAGTCGAAGGGGTCCGACTCCTTGATGCCCGCGCGCCAGACTTTGTACGTCGCCGCGCCCGGCACAGCCGGCCACGTGAGGAGAACGCTGTCCTGGTCGGGCTGCGGCGTGGCCGTGAGGCCCCGCGTGTCGATGGTGAGATCCCCGATCGCCTCGTCCAGCACGAGACGCGGCGCACCGCCCTCCGTCTCGGGCTTCGCCCAGCCCTGCACCCAGATCGTCACATTCGTGTGGTAGTAGTTCTTGAGATCATCGTACACGTACCAGGCAATCTCCCCTGGATATTCCACCGTGCCGGAGACCGCCGTGAGAGTGAAGTTCGTCGGATCGACACTCACCCAATCCAAAGAATCGGGAGGACAGACATCCAGCGACTTCACCGGGAGCGGCGTACCGTCCCGCCGCGCGTAGGGCTTGCTCCCGACCGCCGGGGATTCGGTCGCCGTGCCGGGCTCCGGATACGGGACTTCGATGGCCTTGAAGGTAAAGTACAGCGGTTCCTCGCCCTCGGCCGCACGAGACGAGGTGTAGTCGTATGTGAGGTTGATTGCGAGCATGCCTTGCAGACGAGAATAGTCGTAATCCTGCAACGCGATTTCGAGTTTGTCGAGCGTCTTATAGGCCGTCACGATGTCGGTATAGTCGCTGCTGTAGACATTCTGAATCCGCTCCGACTCCGGGAGCAAGTGTGGATCCTTCGGGTTGACGTACTGGACGTAGCGGACGCGGAATTGGTAGTTCGTGCCGGCGCCGGCGGCGCGCGTCATCGTCACGCGCTCGAGGAACGCATCGGTCTTCCAGTCAAATCGACCCGGATTGTCGCTATTCCACCAGTCGCTCCATTCGGTCGTACCGCTCTCCCGCGTGCGGTAAAAGACCTCGTAGTAGAAGTTGGTCGGCACGTCTTTCCCGTCGACCTTTTCGGAGAACCCGTTAACGGGCCACCGCACGCCGTCCCACTGGAGCGTAATATTCCTCCCATCATCCGTCAGGGAGGCCATCAGGTTCTGCGGCGCCGGATACGTGTTTTTATGTTCGACGACCGTCAACGTCCCGCCCGGCGCGGCATAGGCCGCGGTCAAGAAAAGTTGAAAAAAACACGCCGCGGCCGCCCAAACACGCGGCATATTGGCACAAAAGTCGCGTAAAACCTTCATACTCGCCACCTCATCTTTCGGTAATCTTTATCTTTTTAGCCGTATCCGCTCTATTATACCATAGACCGGCTCATAGGGGAAGGGCAAACTTGCCGTGCATACAAAATTCTTGATTGTCGGCACGGATTCCGGCAAAACGGGGTAGCCGTTCCGGCGCAACGGCATC
>DJRS01000095.1:0-9588 GCA_002440145.1 Verrucomicrobia bacterium UBA6354 | reverse complement strand
GTTTCCCTATTGCCGTCGAACGATTTTCTTGCTATAATGTTGATCCTATGAGCGAGAAGGTACCTTCAGAGATAGCTGTATTGCAGGAGATTACAACGGCCGTCGTCCGGGAACGCAACGTCCGCAAGCTCTTTGACCAGGTGCTCGATATACTCGAGCGCGACATGGGCATGATCCGCGGCACGATTGCGCTTTTGGAGGGTGACGAACTGCGCATAGAGTCTTCTTCGCGCGCCTTGAACGCCGAAGAACGCTCCTTGGGCCGTTACCGCGTGGGCGAAGGCATAACGGGACTCGTGGCGAAAACGGGCAAGCCCGAAGTCGTCCCCGACGTCCGCAAGGACAGCCGCTTCCTGAACCGCACGAAAGTGCGCGAGGCGGACGAGGCCGTCTCCTTCATCTGCGTGCCGCTGATCCATCTCGGACAGGTTGTCGGCACGCTTTCCGTGGACCGCAAGATCCGCGCGGAAGAAGGCGCCTTGGCGCGCGACGTGACCCTGCTGGGGATCATCGCCAACATCACCGCGGAAGCGGCGAGCGTCTTCCGGGAGGAGTGCGCCGAACACGATGCCCTTATAGAGGAGAACCGCAAGCTCCGCGGCATGATTTCGAACGGCAACCCCGGACGGTTGATCGGCGACTGCCGCGAAATGCGCGTCGTCTACGAGCAGATCCGCCAGGTCGCGCCCAGCGAGGCGACCGTCCTCATCCGCGGCGCCAGCGGCACGGGCAAGGAACTCGTCGCACGCGCGATCCAGTCGCTTTCCCTCCGCAAGGACAAGCCTTTCGTCGTCCTGAACTGCGCCGCGCTCCCCGAAGCCCTGGTGGAAAGCGAGCTCTTCGGACACGAGAAAGGCGCCTTCACCGACGCGCGCGAACGCCGCATCGGCCGTGCGGAAGCGGCAAACGGCGGCACGCTTTTCCTGGACGAAATCGGCGATTTGTCCATTCCCGTCCAGGTCAAACTGCTGCGTTTTCTGCAGGAACGCACCTTTTCGCGCGTGGGATCGAACGAGGAACTCCGCAGCGACGTGCGATTCATCGCCGCCACGAGCCGCAATCTGGAGGAGCTCATGGCGCAGAAACTCTTCCGCGAAGACTTGTACTACCGGTTGTCGGTTTTCCCGATTTCCATGCCCGATTTGGCATCCCGCACGGGTGACGTCATCCTGCTGGCGCAGCACTTCCTGTCCAAAATGAACGTGAAGTACGGCAAGCACGTGACGCACATCTCCTCGCCGGCCATCAACATGCTGCAGGCGTACGCCTGGCCGGGGAACGTGCGCGAACTCGAAAATTGCATGGAACGCGCCGTTTTGACGGCAAAAGACGACTGTATCCACAGCTACAACCTGCCGCCCGCCCTGCAGACGCCGGAGTTCGCGGAGGACCCCTTCCGCCCGGACGTCTCGCTGACGCTGGACGAGCAGCTGGCCATCGTGGAGAAGCGCATTCTGGAAAGCGCCCTCAAGCGCCATGACGGCAACCGAAGCGCCGCGGGCCGCGAACTGGGCGTTTCGCCGCGGATGATGACCTACCGCCTCGCCCGCGCCGGCATCCACTAAAGCCGCATCCTTGAAAAGGGCTCGCTCAAAATGTCGCTGCTGGATTCCATAGAGAATGTCCTCAAGAAAGCCGGACGTCCGCTTTCCGCCAAGGAAATCACGCAAGCGCTCCTGAGCCAAGGACTATGGGAAACCGCAGGCCGGACCCCGGCTGCGACTGTCGGCGCACGCTTGTATGTGGACATGCGGAAAGGAAATTCCCGTTTCTTAAAAGCCGGGAAAGGTATGTTCGGCTTGTCTAACACGCCCAGCATGCCGGATAAACCGCCGGAAAAGGCAAGACAAAGAGCAAAATCGAATGATTCGGGCTACGTCTATATCTTGACGAACCCAAGCTTCCGGAAGGATTGGGTGAAAATCGGCATGACGGAACGCCCGGTCGACACCCGGACGAAAGAGCTGGACAATACGGCCGTTCCGCTGCCCTTTGAAGTCTATGCGACTTTGCACACCAAACATCGCCGGCGCATCGAGAAACTGTTGCACGGCATGATAGACGATTTCGATTGCAATGCGCGAATCAGAAAAAGCCGCGAATTCTTCAATATCAATCCCGAATTGGCCGTACGGCTTCTGACGCGCGCCGCACAGGTGTTTGACGAAGAAGCGAACATTTGCAAGGTGTTCAAAGGTCTGATCCGGAAATCCCAAGCCCCGCAAACCGCCGCGTCGACTGCAAATGCGATCAGGATCGACGCCAGGAAACCGTCCTCCAAAGGGGCTCCGCCCGAAAAATGGACGGGCAAGACGCAATTGGCGCGCCTGTTGGCGCGGCGCGAAGGGAATGAAGGCGCCTACCGCGGCGTATTGCTCCTTCTCGCAAGAAAACGCGCCTGCAGACAAGGCTCCAAGTGGCGGACGCCTCTTGAACAAGCGGGATTGACATTTGACCCAGACGGATTCGTCCTGGACTGGACACGCGCCAAAAACCCGCTCTGACGGGCAGTCCCTTGCCAAGCCCCCCCCCCCGATCAAGGCCGGCTATCCCTCCACGTGCTCCGGGACTTGCGTGGGATTCGCCCTTTCCCGCTACTGCAACGCGACGCGGCTGAAACTGCCATTCCTGCTCCGGGCAAAAAAAAGCGCGGCGCACCGCCCGATTGCGATGAAAGCCGCTTTTGTCATTTCCTATTGGTGGAGAAGAAGAGATTCGAACTCTCGACCCCCACGTTGCGAACGTGATGCTCTACCAACTGAGCTACTTCCCCAACAGGAATTGGTGAATAGTATATCATATTTGACGTGCGCACGCAAGCGGAAAATTCAGATTTCCTGAAAAAAGTTCGCTTGGCCCCTTGCCGCGCACGTCGACGACCGCCTCAGCGCGCGGTGAAGCGGTACTGGGTGCGGCTCTTGAACGTCTCGCCCGGGCGCAGCACGGTCGAGGGAAATTCCGGGTGGTTGGGCGAGTCGGGGTAGTGCTGCGTCTCGAGCGCGACGCCGGCGAACGGACACAGATTCTTCCCCGCCGCCTTGGCCGGCAGGTCGGACGTCATGTTCTGCGCCCCGTACATCTGCATGCACGGCTCGGTCGTCTGGATCTCCAGCACACGCCCGGAGACGGGATCGTAGAGCGTCGCCGCCGGATGCATCTCGCCCGTCTTGCCGCGCAGCACGAAGTTGTGGTCGTACCAGTTGTCCATGGGCGCGAACGCCTTTTCCGCCGCCATGAGGCTGGCCCGCGCGTCGATCGGCCGCATTTGCCGGAAGTCCATGCCCGTCCCTTCGACGGGGGCGTTCTTTGTCGGGATGAGTCCCTCGTCCGTCTGCGTATAGGCGTCGGCGAAGATCTGGATCTCCTGCTTGCGCACGTCGCCGCTCGCTTCGCCCGCCAGGTTCCAGTAGGAGTGGTGGGTGAGATTGATGACGGTGGGTCTGTCGGTCGTCGCCTCGTAGTCGATGATCCAGCGGTTGTCCGCCGTGACGCGATAGGTGATGGTCGCCGTCACCGTGCCGGGGAAAGCGCTGTCGCCGTCCGGGGAGATGTAGGCCAGCACGAGACCCGCCTCCTGCTCGGCGAAGTAGGGCTGGACCTTCCAGATCTGCGCGTCCCACCCCTTCGGTCCGCCGTGCAGATTGCAGTGGCGCTTGGCTTTCGCCTCGTTCACGGCGAGCTGGAAGACCGTGCCGTCCAGCGTGAACCGGCCGTTGGCGATGCGATTGGCGTAGCGCCCGACGAGCGTGCCCATCGAGAAGCCGTTCGCCTCGTATTCCGCGGCGGTGTTCCAGCCCAGCGTCACGTCCGCGAGGTTGCCGTAGCGGTCGGGCGCATAGGCGCGCACCAGGCGCCCGCCGTAGTCCGACACGTCGAGGATCAGCCCGTTGCCGCTGTCGATGCGCCAAATATGCGTCTCGCGTCCATCGGACAGCTTGCCGAAGGGTTTCGGTCCCGAGACCGTAACCGCAGCCTGTACACACGAAGCCGCCAGACACGCCGCGGCCACAACAGCAGAAGTCGATTTTCTATTCATGCAAATATTCTACCATTTTTAAGCGGAGATTGCAAACGCGGCGGTTTCCCGCGCCCTTCCCCCGGCGGACGCGGGGCCCTGCCGTCGCACGGAGAAGAGCGCGCCCTAATCCCGGGAGAGCTTCTCCAGTTCGCCCGCCGCGGCTTCCCAGTCCGCCGTGTAGCGGTCGATCTCGTACTGGAGCGTGCGGACCTTGCGGTTGGCCTCGGCGAAGTCTGTCGTCGGGGTGGGGTTGAACAGCTCCGCGCTGGCCGCATCGAGAGCCTTCTGGAGTTCGTCCACCTTCTTCTCCGCCGTCTCGACGCGCTTTTTGAGTTCGCGCATCCTCGGCGCGGTCTTGGCGCGTTCCTCCGCGCGGCGCTTCCGCAATTCCTTCGGCGAAAGCCCGGGCGCGGCGCTTTCCGCCGCGGTTTCCGCTTTCGGGGGAGTCGGACGGTTTTCGGCCGTTTTCGGACCCACCCCGTCCGATTCCGCCTTCTTTTCGAGATAGTAGTCGTATCCGCCCGGGTACTTGCGGATGCCGTCCCGGGTGATTTCGAGGATGCTCGTCGCCGTCGCCCGCACGAAGTCGATGTCGTGCGAGACGAGCAGCACCGTGCCGGTGTACTTCTGCAAAGCTTCCTGCAAGAGGCGGCGTCCATCCAGGTCCAAGTGCGTCGTCGGTTCGTCCAGCAAGAGGAAGTTCGGCGCGGACAGATAGAGACGCAGGAACGCGAGGCGGATCTTCTCTCCGCCCGAGAGCACCCCGGCCGGCTTCTCCACGTCATTCTCGTCGAACCCGAACGCGCCCACCAGATTGCGAAAGTTCTTCTCGTTCATCCCCGGCGGAATCGCGTTCTTGGCGTTGCGGTAGACCGACACGTCCGGCGGAATCGTCTCGGCGAATTCCTGGCTCAGATAGCCGGGTATCACGTTGTGCCCCAAAACCGCCAGCCCGCCCGTCGGCTGCCGCGTGCCGGCGATGATGCGCATGAGCGTCGTCTTGCCCAGCCCGTTGTAGCCGATGAGCGCCACCTTGTCGCCGCGGACGATCTGAAAGCCGATATCGTCCAGCACCTTCTTCTTCCCGTCGTACGAAAAGCACAGATGCTCGCAGCGGAACATCTCCAGCCCGCTCGGCGGCGGCTCCGCCAGCCGCAGGCGCCCCGACTGGGTGTAGCGCTTGGGCAGGACGATGCGCTCCTCATCCAGCTTGTCGATGAGTTTCTGCCGTGATTGCGCCTGGGCGGCCTTCGTCGCCTGGGCGCGGAAGCGGTCCACGAACCGCTGCAGCTGTTCGCGGTGGCGGTCCTGGTTCTCCTTGGCCGCCTTGAGATGGCGGTAGCGGACCTCGCGCTCTTCGAGGTAGTAGTCCAGACCGCCCTCGTAGCGCGTCACCGTGCCGGCATCCACTTCGACCGTGATGGAGGTCAGCGTGCGCAGGAGGTAGCGATCGTGCGAAATCAACAGGAGCGTGCCTTCGTACGCCTTCAGGAACTTCTGCAGCCACTCCACGGCGGGCAGGTCGAGGTAGTTCGACGGCTCGTCCAGGAGAAGCAGGTCCGGACGCGAAGCGAGGACGCGCGAAAGCTCGGCGCGCATGCGCCAGCCGCCCGAGAAGCTCATGAACGGCTTTTGGAAGTCTTCCGTCGTGAAGCCGAGGCCGCCCAGGGCGATTTTGACGCGCGTTTCGATGTCGTATCCGCCCAGGTGCTCGAATTTCGTCTGGAGTTCGCCGTAGCGCTTCAGCTTCGCCGGGTCCGCGAGGTCCGCCTCGAGCGCCGCCATCTCCGACTCCATCTCGGAAAGACCCGGGATGCCCTTGAGCGAGTAGTCCAAAAGCGTCTGACCGGGCGTGTCGGGGGCCGGATTCTGCCGCGTCCAGCCGATGCGCGGATTCTGCTCGACGACGAGTTCGCCCGAGTCCGTCGAAAGTTCCCCCAGAATGATCTTGAAAAGCGTCGACTTGCCGCTCCCGTTCGGGCCCACGATCCCCACGCGGTCGCCTTTGTTCACACGAAAGGTGACCCCCGTCAAAACGTCCTGATGTCCATAATGGACGGATATGTTCCGAAAATCGAGCATAGTTCCTCTGCTGTATCTGCCAAACCTCTTTCTTCCTATATTATACCAAATATCGGATTGAAAGACAGCCGCCCGGCCGGGGCGGTCAGGCGTCGCGCAACGTGCAGACGATGCGCTTCCGCCGCGGCGTGGCGTCTTTCACCCCGCCGCGCAGGGTCAGATCGAACGTCAGTTTCGTCCCCTCCGGCACGTCCTGAAGCGCCGCGGGCCACGCGAATTCCGTGCAGAAGTAGTCCGTCGTGCACACCTCCAGCGCGGACGTCCGGACGCTCCCGTCCGGCGCGCACCACGAAACCTCGGCGCAATCCCCCAGCTCCTCGCGCAGAATCAGGTTCCGCCCGAACGCGGAAATCGTCCGTCCGCGCACCACGGTGCCGTTCCCGCCCGTCTTTCGCGGGATGGACTGGAAGTTCTTGATCGTGATGCGCGCCTCGGGTCGGCTGTTGACGAAGGCCAGGCTCGCCGCGTCCAACGTGCGCGACAGCCCCTTCAACGGCGTCACGGTGACGGACGTCCTCACGGTTTTGGGGTCGAAGGGACTGTCCACGCCCTCCACCTTGCCGCGCAAGGCCGGCGCGAACTTGATCAGATTGCCGATGCGCCGCGGCACGCCATCCTTCGCCACCTTCTCGGCGAACGACTGCAGGACCGCTTCGACCAGAAACGCGACCGTCTTCTCGCTCAGATTGAGCGAAAGGCTCTGGACCGCCTCCCGGTAGGCGCTGTTCTCCGCCAGCGCAGGCTCCTGCCGCAATTGCAGCCGGTAGCCGCCGGGATTCCCCGGACCCCGGCACGGCACCGTATCGTACGTCAGATACTTTTTGTTCATCTCTCTCCGCCTTTCCTGCCGTCCGTCTCCGACATTCGCCCCATTTGCCACTGACCTTCAGCCTCTCCGCCGGACGGTTTCAAGGTCTCATAGTCTACCATAAAACCTGCTGCCGTGCAACCGAAAAAATATAACACCATGTGTTTCATTATAAAATACATGGTATTTTAATATAATTGACATGGTGTTTTGTGTCAAAACACATGGTGTTTTATGGCAAAAGACATAGTGTTTTGCTTCAGAATGCATAGTGTTTTCATATGAAAGACATAGTGTTTTGCATTTTAGGCCCTAGACGGAGACAATGCAGGTCGAAGGGGCAGGTTTCTCGAGTCGTTGCAGGAGGAGGTGAAAGCCAGAGACCGACGCGGCAAAGGTCTCTGACGGGCGGTACGGAAGCCTCCGCCCCCGTCTTAGGGATTCAGGAAATCGGCGAGCGTCTTGAGGCGCGGAATGCGCGCGAGCGGATAATGCACGCCAAACGCCGCTTCCGCCTCCATCACGAGCCGCAGGTGGTTGACGCTGTCCCATTGCGGGATGGACGCGTACGCCGTCTCGCGCGTCAACGTCTCGCGCGGCACGTCAAAAACCTGCGCGGCAAGGGCAAAAAAGGCTTCTTCGTTCATTTTTGCCCTGTTTTCCTCTTGCGCAGGAGAAAATCCCCCACGAGCCACCCCGCCAGAAGCAGGTCCGCGAGGACGGAAAGGATGCCCCAGACGAGCACGCCCGGTACGGGGGCGGGGACGTCTGCGGGACCGTTTTCGCGCGGCTGGGGAACTTCCACAAGCGCCGCGGCGCCATAGTACCCCAAAACACGCATCCGCGCCCGGCGCATCTGGTCCTGAACGGACGGGTTGCGCAAGGCTTGTATGTCGGCGAACTGCAGTTGGGCGTCCGCCCGGCGGGGGGCGCAATAGAGGGCGTCCACGCGCACGAGGTCGAAGGTCCCTATAAGGATGAGGAGGACGAGCGCGGCGGTTTGCACGCTTGGCGCGAGAGACGTGCGCGCCAAAAGCCGCCGCAACGCCTCAAGTCCATAGCCGGCGAGGACGGCGAGGGCGAACTCCGTCAGATGAAGCCACTTGACCGGGGCGCGCAGATAGTCGCCGAACGGCAGGGCGTAGACGAGCCGGTAGACCGGCGCACAGTAGCGTCCGAGCGCAAACAGCCAGAAGACGAACGCGCACGCGGCGAAAAAGAAGATGTCCGCACGCGACAGGGCACAGGCGCGCAACCTACCCCGCCCGCACGCGGCGACGAGCGCCAAAAGGGCGAGCGCGCAGGTCACCGCCCCCGCATACAGCGCGTGCTGGCGGTAATTGCCGCCGGGCGCCCCGTCCGGACGCCCCAACCGTCCCGTATACGGACGCGTCCCCTTCGCCGCGCCGTTGATGGCGAGCGTGAGCGGACAGCTCGTATCGCCCTGCACGCGCGGCACGACGAGTTCCAGAGTGTCTTCCGGTGGCAGGGACCAGTTCGTGACGAAAATCCACCGCGCCCGCGCCTCGTCCCCGGAGGCTGCCGGCGCCGAACTGGACGCGATCTGCGCGTCGCGTCCGCCCAAATCGTTGACTAAGGCGGAGCGAAAGCTCGGCAGACCGATCAAAACGAACGCCGCGAGCGCGAGCGCGACGCCCTTGAGGAGGCGCATCCCGCCGGCGCGGAACGGCAAAAAGCGCGCCCGCTCCCGGTACAGGCGATAGAGGAAGTAGACAAAGGTAAAGAGCGTGAATAGGAGCCAGAGGTCGGGCTGGTAGAAACTTCCCCACGCGAGGCACGCGCCCAGAAGGAGCCAATAACGGACCCCGCCCCGCCCGAGTGCACGGTCCACGAGCCCGAAGGCCCAGACGCCGTACGTCATCCAGCGGAACCAGCCCAGATGCCCGGCGCTGAAAAGCGTGCACCAATAGCCCGAAAACGCCAGAAAGAGTCCCGCCCCGCAGGCGGACAGGCGCGAGAGACCCCGGCCGCGCAGAAACCACGCCAGCCCGGCCGCGGCG
This sequence comes from Verrucomicrobia bacterium UBA6354, assembly GCA_002440145.1. Classification (GTDB taxonomy): domain Bacteria; phylum Verrucomicrobiota; class Kiritimatiellia; order RFP12; family UBA1067; genus UBA1067. The sequence continues at coordinate 659 of DJRS01000095.1, read as the reverse complement.
GCGAAAAGCGCGGCCGCGTACCGCAGTTCCTGCCAGACGTAGGGTCCGCCGAGGAGGACGAGCAGATCGTCCGGCACGAACTTGCCGTTCGCGAGCCACTCCCCCCAGCGCGCCGCCAGCCACCTTCGCGGAAACGATACGGCGCAATCCGGCATGACCGGCGCGAGATCCAAAGACCACGCGCCCGCGAAAAGCCACCCAGCCGCCGCGGCGAAAACGGCGGCAAACGCCCAGAATACGCCGCGCTTCACGCGGGAAACGTCCTTTTACTTCACCGCGCCGAGGGCGATGAGCGAGAACACCATCGCGAAAATGGCGACGGTTTCGACGATGCCGAGCGCCGCGAGGTAGTTCGTGAAGCCCTGGTTGGTTTCGGACTGCGCATCGCAGGCCGCCGCCGCCGCACGCCCCTGGAAGAGCGCCGAAAGGCCGATCGCGAAGCCGGAGAAGACTCCCGCCACGAGAACCGGCACGCCCGAACCCGCCGAAACCTTGCCCACCATGCCCAGCATGACGAACATCAGGATCATCCCGTACAGCGTCTGGGTGATCGGCGCGCCGACGAAGGAAAGGAGCAGGAACGGCGCGGGCTTGTTGGCGGCGTAGCATTTCTTCCACGAGCCGACGGCCGCCGCGGCCGCGTAACCCGTCCCCAGCGC
>DJRS01000015.1 GCA_002440145.1 Verrucomicrobia bacterium UBA6354 | reverse complement strand
CCGTTGCGCCGGAACGCGTGTGCGATCAGGCGTGGACGGCGTTCTTCCCCGCTCAACTGCGACGCGGACGCAAGTCGCGACAGGAACGCGCGAATCGACGAACGGCTTCGTTATTCACCCGCTTGGCGAAAAACGGCAAATCCACTTCCTCCTTGAAAACAAAGGTCGCAGCCCCGATTCCAGTCTTCCTACTGCGATTTCCAGGGTCAGGAATCGCACCCGTGTCGACCGACGGGTCGCGGGCGGCGCGTGCGAAGCCACGAGGCGGACCGTCAAGGGAGCTCTCCGGACGCCCATCGAGGTTTATTCTCCGCGCGTCCCCGCCGCATTCAGAAGCGGAAGGTGGCGGAATTGGCTTTCGCCACAGGCGCGAAAGACATGCGATGTTCGGGGCAAGGACCGAGTATGGCAAGCGCTTTCAAGTGCGCCACGGTCGGATAGCCTTTGTGCTTCGCGAAACCATATCCGGGGTAAAGTTTGTCGAGCCGGCGGCAATCGGCGTCACGCGCGGACTTTGCGAGGATGGACGCGGCGGCGATGAGGAGCGAGGCGCCGTCCCCTTTGATGACGTTCTGCGAAGGGAAGGGCAAGCCGCTAACCGGCAGACCGTCCACGAGAACGTGCGCCTGCGCGGCATCGGGGCCCATCCGGGCGTAAAGTTCTTCCGCCGCACGGCGCATGGCAAGATGCGTGGCCTCGAGAATATTGAGCTTGTCGATTTCCTTTGACGAAGCGCTCGCTATGGCCCAACGGCATCCGGGCGTGTTCTTGATCGTTTCGGCCAGTTCATCGCGGCGCTTCTCGGGCAGCTTCTTCGAGTCGTCCACGTCGTGCCAGGGACCGTCCAGAAGACTTTGCAATTCCTGCTGCGGAACCGTGACGGCCGCCGCATACACGCCGCCCACAAGTGGTCCGCGCCCGGCTTCGTCGATTCCGACAACCGTGCCCCCAAGTTTCTTTTCAAGTTCAATGCTTATTGCCATAATCGTAATAACATATGCGGTTGATGATACGGTTGAAATGTTCGCGCCCGTTCAGAATGTCGATTGCGATGCGCAGATAGAAGCATCTGACGGGCGTCGTCTCGAAGCGCGGGAAGCGCACCGCGTCCTTCTCGGTCGTGACCAGCGCGTCCGCGCCCATGTCGGCCGTGCGGTTCAGCGCGTAAAGGACTTCCCCGGGATCGTACCGGTGGTGGTCGGCATAGCGTTCGCACCAGACGACCTTTGCGCCCATATGGCGCAGGGAGTCCTCGAAACCGCGCGGCGAGGCGATCCCCGCCAGCGTGCAGAGCGTCTTTCCCTGCAGCCAGGAAAGCGGGAATTCCTTGCGCGTCCACACATCGCGCAGCAGCTTGGGGGAATGGCGGCACTCCACGATCTCGGCCGTCGCATTGTGCCGGCGGATTTCGCGCGTCACCTCCGAAGTGTCGTCCGGGCATTTCGTCAGGAAAATGATGTCCGCCCGCTTCAAGTGTCGCACCGGCTCGCGCAGGATGCCGCGCGGCAGCATGTGCCCGTTCCCGAAAGGATTGGTCGCGTCCACAAGCACGATCTCGACCGAATGCTTGAGCCGCTGGTACTGGAAACCGTCGTCGAGGATCAAGGTGTCGCAACCGAGCCGCTTGACCGCCCAGCGGCCCGCCTTGACGCGATCGCGATCCACGACGACGGCCACGCCCGGCAGGTTCGAAGCCAGCATGTAGGGCTCGTCGCCGCCCGTCGCCGCGTCCAGAAGGACGCGGCGTCCGTCCGAGACGACAAGCGGCGGCGTGACCGACTGCGTAAGGAGTCGCTGCCAAAGCGGGCGTTCCTTGCGCCGGTAGCCGCGCGAAAGGATGGCCACACGACGTCCCTTGGCGGCGAGGGTGCGGGCGAAAAGTTCCGTGACGGGCGTCTTCCCCGTGCCGCCCGCGGTGACGTTGCCGATCGAGACGACCTGGATGCCCAGAGGAAAGCGGCGCAAGATCCCCAAACGGTAGAAGAAGTACCTCAGCGCGACGATTGCGGAAAAAACGCAACTCAAGGCTTTCAGGAAGAAGAGCAGCACGCGCATGGCATCCGACACGTCGCGGTCGGCACCCTTCTCCTGGATGACCTTGACGAGATATTTTTCCAGTCTCTCGACCGCTGTCTGCCGGGGTTTGCGCATGGCGTTCTATTCTCCGAGGGGAGTCGCCAGGGCCGGCCCCAGCGCGCGCAGATAGATGAAGAACCCGAAGCGGTTGTCCGCCAGATATTTCGACCCGTCGACGCGCGTATAGCCCGTCTGGTGCTCCGCATAAACGCGGAAGCCGAGACAGTCGGTGCGCAAGTCGAACCACGTGCCGATCCGGTCAAGTTCCTTCAAGTCGCAATCATAGGAGATATAGGGCCCCCAGGCGAACAGATCGCAGACGTCGTGCTCGAGCGACAGCTGCGCATAGGAGAGTTTCGTCCAGTTGAAGCGATCCTCCAGCGTGCCGCCCGTGGCCGAAGCGGAGTAGTCCCACCAACGGTTGTCGCGCCGCGAATAGGCGAACTCCCAATTGAACTTGTCGTTCAACCGGTGCTTCAGCGAAACCGCGGCATAGGCGATCGTGTCGCTCTCGCCGTTCCATTCCGCGCACGCGCCAAGTTGCGCATCCTTTACGGGCATCCAGCGCGCACGAAGCCCCGGGACGTAGACGGCATCGCCCTTGCCGCCGCAATTGGGGTCTTCGGGATTGACGGGGAGACACTTGTTCAAATCGCCGCTCGTCCAGTCGGTGTCGTTGAACTGGATGCGGCAATAGAGGTCGAAGTCCAGGACAGGACGCCTATAACCGTCCTCGTCGCGCCTGTAAAAGGCGTTGCGGACGCCGGGCGTCACGCCATACCAGGAGTAGGGCAAGTTGCGGCTGCGGCCGCCAAACTGGTCGAGCCAGTCGAAACTGCCGTCGTAGGCGTCGAACTTCAACGGACGCGCACCTTCCGACAGGCCCGAATAGGACGCGTCCTGCACCAGAACGTCGACGTAGGGCTCAATCGTGTGCGTCCAGTCGCCGAAATCGGCGCGGCCGCGCATGGCGAGCGTCACGCCTCCTTCCATGATGGAACGGTAGACGTTGTCGTCCACGCGCGGCGTGCGCAACCCGGGCGAGCAACACATGCCCGAGGCGTTCCAGAACGTTCCGCGATAGGCTACACGCGGCACGACAGAGACAAGCCCGCCCACCTTGAACGGCAAGGTCAGACGGTGGTAAGTGTCCGCCCGCAAAGCCTGATAGTCCGCCCACGGGCCCGGATTGTAGCGGAAAGGCAACGCCGTGGTGGCGGAGCCTATCTTTGCCGCCTGGCGGTCCAGCCAGCCGATGCGGGAGGAGGATTCATAGTTCAAAGGCAATCCGAACACCGATGTCGGATTCATGTCGAAATAGACCTCCGGCAGACGCGAGACCCCCGAATAGAAATCGTTCAGCGGGCCCGACACGCTCATGCCAAAGCTGAAAAGCATCTCGATGTGCTCCCATGCCATTTCGCTTGAATTCATCAACGTCATGTCGTTTTTGATGCCGAACATGCGCGACTTCAGGAAATCCTCCGTCATGTAGGAGTCGCTCAGATAGGCGGCCTGCAGCCGGACGACGTCCCGTTCTGTGGGCTCCCAACGGTGGCCGAGCGACAACGCGTAGCGGTCGCGCTCGACGGTACTGCCCCAGTTCTGGTAATTCCAGCGCCGCGCGTCCGTCCAATGGCGCTGGATGCGATCGTAGTCGTTGTCCAGCGCGTAGTAGACCTTGAACTTTCCTCTTCCGAACGGACCGAGCTGCCAGTCCAGCGTTTGCCCGAGCGCAACGCCGTTCCACTTGCGCAAATCGAAACGCGTATTGCCGCCGAGCCCCCAGGCGCCTTCCGCGAAGCTGCCCGCCAGCTTGTAGACGTACTTCGTCATCACGTACGCGCCCCAGCGGCTCGTGTAGCCCGGCATTATCCGCCATCCGTAGTCGGTGTTCAGCGGATAGTACCAGAACGGCATCCAGAACACCGGCACGTCGAAAAGGCGCACCTTCAGATTGCGAATGAGGATGTAGTCGTCCGTCGCATACTTGAACTCGCCGTACGCCCGCCAATGCAGATGCGCCCAGTCGTTTGTGCACGACGTTATGCTCGACGGATCGGAAAACACCAGTTCGCCCTTCTCGTCGCGCGTCACGTTGTCCGACACGAGTTCGAAAGGCCACGACACGATGCGCACGTTGCCGGTCGCCGCAAAGGCGCCGGTCTGGCGGTCGGCGGCCAGTTTGTCGGCGCGGACGGAAAGTTGCGACTTGGATTCGTCCGTCCAGACAAGGGGCTCGGGAGCCTCCGCCGCGCGAACAGCGAGGGCCGGCGCAAGAAGCGCGCAGAAGAAAGTCAGGCGTGTTTTCATATTTGCGAATAGAGGACTTGCGAGGTGGCCGCATCGAGAATGGAGAAAGCCTCGGGATGGCGGTGCAACTCCGAGACGAACGTAAGCCGCGTATTGTACTCCTTCTGCAGCTCGGCCAGGATCGTGGCGTCCTCGGTGCGCAACCGCTGCATGACCTGGGGCGCAATGACGATCTTGGGCTCGAAGGGCTTGTTGGACGAGGCGGCCTTCTTGAGCAGCGTCACGAGACGGCGTTGGATCTCGATCGAAACCGCGAGCGGACTCTTTATCACGCCGTGCCCCTGGCAGTAGGGGCAGGTCGAGGTAAGTTGCGACAAAATGGACTGGTCCTGCCGCTGGCGCGACATCTCGAGGAGCCCGAGTTCGCTGATATCCAGCACGTTCGTCCGCGCACGGTCGCGGCGCAAGGCTTCCTTCAGCGCGCGGCAAACCTGCTTTTGGTTCTTGCGGCTCTTCATGTCTATCAAATCGAGGACGACGAGCCCGCCGATATTCCGCAGGCGCAGTTGGCGCGCCACTTCGTCGACGGCCTGCAGGTTGACCTCGAGAATCGCGTCCTCCTGGGAGCCGTTCCCCTTGTAGTGCCCCGTATTGACGTCGACGGCGATGAGGGCTTCCGTCTCGTCGATCACGAGGTAGCCGCCCGATTTGAGCGGCACCTTGCGCGCGAACGCCTCGCTCAATTGGCGATCGAGCCCGTAATGGTCGAAGATGTTCGCGTCGCCGTCGTACCGGCGGATCTTGGATTTCGCGCGGCGGGAAATGCGCGCGGTTATTTCGCGCATCCGTTCGAAACTCGCCGCATCGTCTATGACAATCGCATCCACGTCCTCCGTCAGCCAGTCGCGCACCACGCGTTCGCAAAGGTCCGGCTCCTGGAAAATGCAGCAAGGCGTGCGCAAATTGCGGATGTTTCCCTGCATCTCATTCCAAACCGAGACGAGATTGCGCAAATCGCGCGCGAATGCGCGCGCCGTGGCCCCCATGCCGGCCGTGCGCACGACCACGCCCACGTTCTCGGGAAGCGGCAACCGGTCCAGGATCTTCTTCAGGCGCTGACGCTCCTTCGAATCGCCGATTTTCTTCGAGACGCCGCGCAAAGAAGCGCCGCGGCTGTCCTTGGCGCCCGGCATCATCACGAGATAGCGCCCCGGGATCGAGAGATTCGCGACGACGCGCGGTCCCTTTGTGGAAATCGGCCCTTTCGTGACCTGGACGACGATTTCGCTCCCCGGAGGGAAGCGCTTGGCGATTTCGGCATCCGAAAGGCGCGGCGTCCTGCGCCCTTTGCGGCGGCCGTCGTCTTCGTCCAAAAGGAACTCTTCGTCCGGCATGATGTCCCAATAATGCAGAAAGGCGTTCTTTTTAAGCCCGATATCCACAAAGGCGGCCTGCAGGTCGTTTTCGAGATTCTGGATGCGCCCCTTGAAAACGCTCCCGACAAGACGTTCCTCCTCCGGATGCTCCACCATGAATTCCTCGAGGCGGCCGTTCTCGACAACCGCCACGCGCGTTTCCAGTCTTTCGACGTTTATAATGATTTCACGCTTCATTTTCGAGCGTTTCAACCAGCCAAACAGATTCATGCCAACTCCTCTTTGTTGTGTAACGATATGCTTTGAACGATGCCGAGTGCGCACATCACCGTCACCAAAAACGTGCGCCCCGATGAAATGAAAGGCAAAGGCAGCCCCGTGATGGGGACGAGCCCTATCGCCATGCCGATATTGATGTAGACGTGGGCGAACAGCAAGACGGACACCCCGACCGCCGCAAGACGGCCCCGCATGTCCGTCGCGCACCACGCGATACGGATGCCGGAAAGGCAAACGAGCGCAAACAGTCCCAGCAACGCCAGGGACCCCAGAAAGCCCGTTTCCTCCGCCCACACGCAAAATATGAAATCGTTCATCGAAACCGAAGGCGGGAGATTCTTCAGCCGGTTGTTCTCCCCTTTCCCGATTCCCTTTCCCGAGAGCCCGCCCGTGCCGATGGATATCTTCGCCTGTGCGAGATTGTAGCCCGCTCCACGCGGATCCTCCCCGGGGAAGAGGAACGTCTTGACGCGCGCGACCTGGTGAGCCTTGAGGGGCACGTAGCGCAAAATCTCCTCGCGGCGCCGCGGGGTCGCCCCCGGCTTCTCCGCCTCGTAGACGGCTCCCAGGACAAGTGCGCCGGCAAGACTCCCGAGGACCAGCATCAGGATCAATCCCCTGCGCCAGACGCCTGCCGTCAGAAGCATGGCCGTAATCGCGGGCACAAGCGTCAAGGCCGTGCCCAGATCGGGCTCCAGCAGTATCAACAGACAGGGGATCCCCGCTATCAGGCACGCGACGAGAAAACCGCGGAAGCCGAATTGCCCCTTGAACCGCTCCTCCGCGCGTCCGAAGAACTGCGCCAGGAAAAGAATGATGCAGAGCTTGGAGATTTCGCTCGGCTGGAAGAACCACAGCCAACGGCGCCCGCCGTAGATCGTGGACCCCACGGCAAGAACGGCGACCAATGCGGCAAGCGCGGCGCCATAGGCCGGCAGGGCGCACCATTCCAAAAGCCTGCGGTAGTCCAGAAACGCCAATGCGAAGTGCAAAACCAGCCCGAACGCCGCCGTCGCCAGCGTCGTCCGCCACATGTCCGTGAACACGCCGCCGCGCGCCGCGCCCGCCGACGCTATCGCCGTCACGCCAAAGCCGATCAATGTCGACATGGCTCCAAACAGGACGAAGCTGAAATCGCGCAGGCGAAGTTTCACGGCGAGGCCTCCTCCGCGTTGAATATCCGCCTGAGAACGTGCGCCGCCCGGGGCGCGGTCGTCCCGCCGCCCGATTCGCCGCGCTCGACGACCATCGCGAGCGCCACGCGTCGCGTCAGGGCGGACGGTTTGGTCGTGCGTTCGTCCGGTTCGGCGTACGCGATGAACCAAGTGTGTTTGCGGCGGTTCCGCCCCATGCCGACTTCCGCCGTACCCGTTTTCCCGATGACAAAGGCTTCCACGCCCTCGCCGCCGCGTCGTCCCGTGCCCCCGTCCACGACGCGGCGCATGCCTTCCCGCACGATATCCAGATTCGCGCGGGCGAACGGCAAGTTGCGCGCTTCGGCGGACATTCCCGCCTTTATGCGCGGCGTCACCAGAAAACCCGTCCCCAAGGCGCCCGCCACACGCGCCATCTGCAGCGGCGACGCCAGCAACATCCCCTGCCCCATGGACATCTGCGCCAGGTCTCCGGCATACCACGGTTCATTGTAATGCGCGCGCTTCCAGCCGGCGTCGGGCACGACGCCCGCCGCGTCGGCCGGATGGTCAACGCCCGTCGCCGCCCCGAGACCGAAAGTGCGCGCCGCCGCGCAAAGCGCGTTCGTTCCCGTCCGCAGGCCCAGATTGCAGAAGAATGGATTGCAGCTCTTCTTGAGCGCGTCGCGGATATCGAGGAAACCATGCCCCCAGCGCGCCGTGCAGCGGATATGCATCTTCCCGAGAACGTAGACGCCCGTGCATTCGTAGACGGCGTCGGGATCCCAGCCCGACTCGAGGCCGGCCAGCGCGCATATCGGCTTGAACGTCGACCCGGGCGGATACTGGCCGGCGAACGCCCGGTTGAGGAGCGGCATGCCGGCATCCTCCTTCAACGCCGCGTAACGCTCGGCCGTGAACACGGGCACGCAGTCGTTGAGATCGTAGGACGGTGCGCTGGCGGCCGCCAGAACGCCCCCGGTCTGCGCGTCCAGGACGACACATGCGCCGACACGCCCTTTCAAAGCCTCCTCCGCGGCGGCTTGTACGTCCATGTCCAACGCGAGACGCAAGTCCGGACCTTTCTTCGGCTCCACGACCGTCCACCGCCGGATCGCGAATCCACGTGCGTCGACCAGCACGTTCTCCGTACCGGGACGACCGCGCAAGAACGCATCGTAGAAACGCTCGACGCCTTCGCGTCCGCGCATTTCGCGATCGTCGAAATTGACGCGCCGCTCGCCCGTCACCGCGCGGATGCTGTCGCGGCCCACCCGGCCGATCACGTGCGCGGCGAACGCGCCGTAGGGGTACCGTCGCGAAGATTCCGTTTCGCACGCGAAACCCGGCAACTCCTGTTCGTGCTCGTAGAAGCGCGCCAGTTCCTCCTCGCCGACGGAGCCCCACACGACGAACGGCAGCGCCAGTACCTGCCGCACATGGCGGCGCACGTCCCGCGGAGTGGCGTCCGCCCGCCTCCCCAGTATGCTTTCCGCCCGCCGGATGGCCGAGACTATGTTGGAAACCGTATCCTCCGTCGATTTCTTCTGGTAGAACTCGGGCCGCACGACCACCTGGCGCAATGCGATATTGTCCGCCAACGGACGTCCGCGGCAATCCAGAATCCGGCCGCGATTCCCCGGTGTCAGCACCGTGCGGACGGATTGCGCTTCCTGTTTCCCGCGGTAGAGGGCCGATTGCTCCAGTTGCACGACCTTCAGTTTGACGGCGAGAACCAGAAACCCGACAATCATCAGTCCGCCCGCCGCCGCGCATGCCAACCGGGAGGCCAGCGTCTCACTTTTCATCGAGCCCCCCTCCCCTTAGACAGGCGTCCAGCAACACCGACAGGCAGAAAGCGACGCCGGCCCCGACCGGCAGCGCGAGCAATCCGCGCATGAAAAGGCTCCCCTGCAAATCCGGAACCCATAGCCACAGCCAGAACTGGTAGCCAAAATAGAAGAATGACGCGAAAATACCCGGCAGACGGAAGAAGCGCGTCGCAAACACCGCGAGGACGAAGTAGCTCGCGCTCATGACGAAGGGCAGCCCGGCCAACGCATCCTCCGCCGTCCCCGCCGCCAACGCGAAAACGAATGCCGCGGTGGAAGCCGCGCGCACCGCAAACCACACGGCTGCGCAAAACAGGAAAGGAAACCCGACCCCCAGCGGTTTGGGAAACATCTCCTCCGCCGCGCCGCAAAGAACGAGCGCGACAATCGCGAACATCAGATAGGCGCATTCACTTTTCATCTCGGATGAAAACGTCCTCCAACGCCGTGAAATCGACAGCCGGCTGGACTTCGCCCGTCCGCACGCCCGGTGCGCTCCCGTCCGCGTTTTGCACGGCCGACAGAAAAGTGCCGACCGCGATTCCGGCGGGGAAAACGCCGCCCAGACCGGATGTCAAAACCCGCGCGCGCGGCGGGAGGGCGACATCCGCCGTCAGATGCGTCAAAACAAGCATGTCGTCCGTTCCCCCCGCCAAAATGCCCGTGGCGCGGCGGGAAGCCCCCTCCACCAGGCAGGAGACCTTGAGCGCCGGATCGGTGATCGGCCTGATTTCCGCCGTATGCGGCGTGACGGAGGCGACCCGGCCGACCAGCCCCTCCGGGACCGTCACGACCTGCCCTTCGGACACGCCGGCGAGAGACCCCTTCCCCACGCGTATCGTCTGCCGCACACCCGCCGCGGCGCCTCCTTCGGACAAGACAGGGGCCGCGATCCACGTTCCCTTCAGCCGCCGCGCATACCCAAGGGCGTCCCTCAAACGCGCGTTTTCGGCCTCCAGACGCTCATTCTCGCTCATTACCATGGCCAAGGCCGCGATATCGCGTTTAAGCCGCCCATTTTCCGCCGACGCGGCCGCGCCCTGGAAGAAGCCTTTCATGCGCGTCCAGACCTTTCGCATAAACGCCAAACGCGCGCGTTCGACAGGGTAGACCGCTTCGATCGAGACTTCCCGGAAAACGGCGAGCGCGACGACGCCTGCGATGGCAAGAGCCAGCGCAGTCGCTACCGCCGTTCTGTTCGTTTTCATTTCCGCGAATCCTCTCTCTTCGTCGAAGCGGATTCGCCGAGGACTTTACGATTCGCTTTTGTTCTTCGCGAGGAAATCGAGCTCGTTCATCACGACGCCCGTGCCTTCGGCGACAGCCGAAAGCGGATCGTCCGCAATCGTCACCGGCAGACCCGTCTGCTGCGCCAAAAGCTTGTCCAAACCTCTCAACTGCGAACTGCCGCCCGACAGCACAAGCCCCCGGTCGACAAGATCCGCCGCGAGCTCCGGTTCGCACTTGTCAAGCGTTATGCGAACCGCGTCCACAATCTGGCTGACCGGATCCTTGAGAGCGTTCCGGATTTCCTCGGAAGTTATCGTAAGAGTCTTCGGCAATCCTGCGACAATATCCCGACCTTTGATTTCGAGCGTCTTCTCCTCGCCTGTCGGATACGCGCTGCCGATCTCGATCTTGATCATTTCGGCCATGCGTTCTCCGATAAGGAGGTTGTACACCCGTTGAACATATTTCATGATGCATTCGTCCATCGCATCCCCGCCCGCCTGGCGGGCCGAATAGCTGTGGACGATGCCCGCAAGCGAAATGATCGCGACCTCGCACGTGCCGCCGCCGATGTCCACGATCATGGAGCCCGCCGGTTCGCTGACGGGGAGTCCCACGCCGATCGCCGCGGCCATGGGCTCCTCGATGAGGAACACCTTGCCCGCCCCGGCTTTCTGCGCCGCATCCTCGACCGCGCGCTTCTCGACCTCCGTGATTCCGCTCGGCACCGCGATAACCATCCGCGGACGCGCCCACTTCATGCCCGAATAGAAGCGGTGCGGACATACTTTGCGGATGAAATAGGCGATCATGGCCTCGGTAATGTCGAAGTCCGCGATCACGCCCGACTTCATGGGGCGGATCGCGATGATGTTGCCGGGCGTGCGGCCCAGCATGCGCTTGGCCTCGTCGCCGACAGCCAGCACGCGCTTCGAACCCGCCTGGATAGCCACAACCGAAGGTTCCCGCAGCACAATGCCGCGGTCCTTCGCATAGACGAGCGAGTTCGCCGTGCCCAAATCGATGCCGATGTCCGTCGAGAACAGCGACCTTATTTTTCCAAATGCTGACATTTCATCTAGTTCCGATTATTCAAGTGATATTTTACACTAATATGGCGTTTTCGTCAAGTCTGAAGTTTGCGTTTTCTCACGCGCGCTTCTCCGCCGTGACGAGCCAGTGCGGCATGGGCGGGGGTACCGCCACCGTCGGACCGGGCGCGAACCCCGCCGTTTCGAGCCACCCCTTCAATTCCGCATCCGAGAAAACCCAGCCGTTTTCCGTCGTAAGCGCCATATTTACGGCAAATAACGCGGAGAATTCGGGTGCCGTGTGCGTGGCGTCCGTCATCATGTCCAGAATGAAAATCTCGCCTCCCGGCTTGAGCGCCCGGTGCGCCTTCTTCAGGATCGCGGCGATTTGCTCCGGCGATTCCTGGTGGAGCGCCCCGAAAATGGTGACCGCGTCATATTCCTCCGCGCCGAAATCGTCCGTGTGGTAGTCGCCCGCCCGGCAGGAAATGCGGTCCGAAAGCCCCGCTTTTCCCACATATTCCGCCGCTTCCGCGCTGATCGCCGGCAAATCCACCGTCGTCACCCGCAGTTTCGGGAACTTTTCGCACATCAAAATCGCGTACGCCCCCGGTCCGCCCGCCAAATCGAGCACCCGCGCCCCGTCCCGCCGCGGCAGATCCAAAAGCGGCACGACCCCGCGCCCAATCCCCATCGCCCGCCCGAACATCGCCGCGGCGAACGCCTTCGTCCGCGTCGCATCCGCCCCGAGATGGATCTCCGGCTTCTCGACCGGACGCCCCGTCCGCGCGAATTCCGCCAATTTCCCCCACGCCCCGTACACGTCGCGATTGTAGCGGATCGCCTTCGTCAAATCGGCCGGCGCCCCCGGCAAAAGCGTCATCTGGGCGGGCGGACTGTTCCGGTACGCCTCCCCCTTCTTCTCCAAAAGCCCCAGCGCGACGCACGCATCCGCCAAAAGCCGCATGCCCCGCGCCTTTACATCCAGCGTCCCGGCGGCGACCTGCCCGAACAAATCCACCTCCAAGGCGGCGAACAGAACCGCGCTCCCGTAAAAGGCGCTCGCCAAATCGACGATGTCCTGTATGGAATTTACCTTCTTCTTCGTTTTCACTTCCCGTTTCCTTCCTCGGGCCGTTTGGGCGGCGGACCGCCCCGCCGCGGACCGAATCCGCCGAAATTGCCGCCTGTCGCATCGATAATGTCGTTCAGCGTCTCCACAAAATTCTCCGCGTCTTCCGCGGCGCACCCCATTTCGTCCGCGACCGCCTTGAAGAGCGTTTGCCGCTCGCGCACGTTCAAATCGGCGATTTCGCTCCCTATTTTAAGCATTTCTGCGAAGCTCTTCTGCCGATCTTCCTCGCTCGCCTGCTCGTCTAAGGGATTGAGCGACTCCTCCAATTCCGCCTGCTTCGCCAGCAACTCCTGCAGCCGCGCGTGGTCCTTCGCCGCTTCTTCCCCGTACTTGGCGAAGTCGATGGAGGCGAGAAAATCGAGTTTTTCCTCCATTCGCGCACGCTGCTCGGCCCGCATCCGCATGATGCCGTTCGTCATCTCCACATACTGCTTCGGATTCTCCTTGCGGAGTTTTGCAAAGAATTCCGCCGGGCCCTTGGGTTTTTCCCCATGCTGTTTTGCCTTTTCCCCCGCCGTGTTTTCGGACGGCTCCCGCGGACCTTCCGCCACGACGACCGGGCGTCCCCCTTCCGGCGCCGGCAAAATGGTGGCGGAATCCGCCCGTTGCGTCCGCACCTCATTGGATGCGGCGATCGGAGCCACTCCTCCCGTTTGGATTTCCGCCGCGGCATTTCCCGCCTTTTCCCGCGGCGCCAGCCCGAATCCCAGGGCGATTCCGGCGAAAAACGCGCCAATCGACACCAAAACGTTCATTTTCATCTGTTACACTCCTTCCGAACAGGCGATGTCGCACAGCCGCCCATGCGTGCCTTTGACCGCACCGCGGCAGAAAAAGAACAATTCCCGCGGATCGTACCCCGGCTTGTTGTGGATGTCGACATGCGCGGCGAAATCCGGCGCTTCCCGGTCGTCCGTCCACCATTTGTATTCGCACCACGACCCCGGTTGCGCCAGCAAAATCGTCTTCCCCGGCACGCTTTCCGTCCCCGGCCGGACGTACTCCCCCGTCGCCAACAGCAGTTTTTCCGCTTCGGACGCCTTTTCGCCCTCCAATACGCAGAATTCATGGTCGCAAACCGCGAAAGCCGTGGACTGGTAGAAGTCCGGATACGCCATCCCCCCGACCGTGCGCGTCCTGAAAAGCCCCGCCCGGCGCAAAATCACGTTCGGGCGGACCGCTTCCGCCGTCACGGGGGTGATGTTGTAGTCCCCCGTTACCTGCAAAGAACAGCCTCTTTCCATGCAAATCCGGCACAATCGCTCGATTTGCCGCGAAAATTCCCGGAATGCCGCGCGATCCGCCGCGCTTCCCGGCCCGTCTTTCTGCGCTGCGTAGTCCAAAGTCGGCAGATAAAGGTACGCCTCTTCCACATCCTGCACGCTCGTCATCGCCTCGAACCAGTCCAGACACTTGCGCCCGACTTTCGGGGACGCCAACGGACCCCAATAGCGGTAAAGCGGAAACTTCCCCGCCACTTTCTGCAAAACCTTCACCGTCTCCGTCGGCCGCGTATAGCAACTCATGATCATCCCGCCGCCATGCTTGTGGATTGGCGCCGGCGAAACAATCGCCGCCACATTCTCCCCCAGCGACTGCTGCAGAAAGAACAGCCCCACGGAAGCCGTCCCCCCGTCCGCCTTCTCCCACACGCGCCGCCCCTTCACAAGCCGGGCGCTTTGTTCCCAAAAAAGCGGCTTTTGGAGCTCTTCCATCCACTTTCCGTTGGAAACAACCCCGTGTTCCGCCGGCGAAAGTCCCGTCCGGATGCTCGCCTGCGCCACGCAGGTGACGGCCGGGAACACGCTTTTGCGCGGCGAAAAGGCCAAATCACCTATTTTTTCCGTCTTGTTCCGGGCCAGGACGTCCCACCCCAGCCCCGCGGCGATGACCGTCAATTTCCTCATGACGCCTCCACCCGCGGCAAAACGCGCTTCAAGAGACGCAAAACGAGCAATAAAAGCGCCCCGGCGATCAAAAACGTCTGGAGTACCGTCACGGACGGATACAGCAACGTAACGCCCAAAAGCACCGTCAACTGCAGGTAGACGAGTCCCCCGATCAGCAATCCCACGCGGCGTTTTTTCGCCGGATCCGTCTCCTCCCCGGCCGAATACCGCGTCACCGCGGCAATGAAAAGCGTCCATAAAAGCGCCGCGCCCGCGACCGGCGCCAACCGCCCGAAGGACCAGATTTGCGCCGTGCAGGCGCAGTCCCACCCCGCCAATTCCAGTTTCGTGAGCGGACGCGGCGTGAAAAACCCAATCGCCGCCGCCCCGGCGAACACGTTGATTCCGCGGCAAATTCCCATCAAAAGCGCGGATTTCGTGCGGTTATAGGCGAGTATCGCCAGCAACAGCGCGCCCGCGGCAATCCACCAGGCGAGCGGCAGCTTACCCAAAACGCCCGCCAGGAGCAGTCCACCCCAGCAGAACGCCCGCGCCAAACGCGCCGCCCCGAGCGAAATTTCGCCGCGCGGGATGGGCCGGTCCGTATCCGTCGCCGCCCCGACGATGTCGTTGTCCGCTAGACCATACAAGTACAGTGCGCACGAGCCGACAATCGCCGCGAAAAGCGCCGCGCCCGAATAGACGGCCGCCCCGCCCTTGCACGCGACAAGCGCGAGCGCCGCCCCCACGAGCAGGTCCCCCGGCACGGTCGGCAGGTTGACAATCCGGAAAAAGCGCATCCACGCGACCCAACGCCCGCCTTTCCGCGGCGTTTCGGCCTTTTCCAGCACGCTTTTCGCCGCGGCGAGCGCCCGCCCCCGGTGGGAGATCGCGTTCTTCTCTTCTTCCGTCAAATCCGCGAACGTCTTGTCGTACCCCTCCGGAATGAACAGCGGATCATACCCGAAACCGCCCTTTCCGGACGCCTTTTCGGCGATTTTGCCCAGACACCGACCCACTACCACATGCTCCCGTCCGCGGGGGTCGACGAGCGCCACGGCCGACACAAACGCCGCGGAACGATTCGCCTGGCCGGCGAGATTCTTCATCAACAGCGCATTGTTCGCCGCCGTGTCGCACGCTTCGCCCGCATACCGCGCACTGTGCACCCCCGGGGCGCCCCCGAGCGCGGCCACCTCCAGCCCCGAATCGTCCGCCAGACACCACGCACCTTTGTGCCGCGCGGCTATCGCCCGCACTTTGATGAGCGCGTTGCCCGCGAAAGTGTCCGCCGTCTCTTCCACGCCGGCGGGATTGTCCGCCACGATGTCGTAATCGGACAAAATTTCGCCTATTTCGCGTATTTTGTGCGCATTGTGCGTGGCGACGTAGAGTTTAGGACGACTCGATTCGTTCATGGACGGCTACCTCTCTGCGAATGGACCTACTTTTTCAGCGCGAGACCCGCCTTGAACGCGTCCGCCACCTTTGCCCCAAGGCGCAGGTAGTCGTGGTTGGCCGGGTCGTACGCCACCGGATCCAGCGCGGCGCAATCCACCTTGCCGTCCGCCGCCAGGCACTTTTCGTCGATGGCGACGTTCAGGATGCGCCCCGTCATGCGGCAGGTCTCCTTGTCGTAGTCCACAAGTTCGCACTCGAGGACGAACGGCAATTCCGCGATCACCGGCGCGTCCACGAACGCGCTTTTCTCCGCATGCAGACCGCTTTTCGCGAACTTGTCCGGATCGTTCTTGGCGGAGACCACCCCCAGATAGTCGCACGCCACGATGTGCGCCGCGTCCGCGATGTGCACCGTGAAGGCCTTGCGCGCGAGGACGTTCGCCGTCGTCTGGTGGGTGTCGTCCACGCAGATCGACACGCGATCTTCAAGCGAAATGCCGCCCCAGACCGCCGGCATCGCGTCCACCCGCCCCTCGGCGTCGTACGAACCGATGACCAGAACCGGCATGGGATAAAGCCACGCCTTGGAACCCAGATTCTTCTTCATGACAGCATTCCTCTCCGTTCTTGCGAACAATCGACCATTTTGTCGCCCCCTATTATACCATATTCGAGAAGACTTAAAAAGACGGGACTGGACGGCGGAACGGAGACGGGGGACCCGTCCCGGCGCAACGGCATAGGCGTTTC
>DJRS01000024.1 GCA_002440145.1 Verrucomicrobia bacterium UBA6354 | reverse complement strand
GCCGCGGTTCCGTCCGAAACCGCGCCGAATATGGGTAGGGACCGCAGTCCCTGCGGCCCGGAAACGCCGCACAGAGGCCCGCTGCGGCGTCCGCTACACTTGGGGGGGGGGGGTATTTGGACGCAACCGGACGCCACAGCGCGCATCCTACTGCGCACTGCGGTCGCTTGGACGGGGCGCACCCGAAGATGCGCACGCCGCCGATTCTCGCTTGTTTGCGTCATTTCCGCCCCGATGCCCTTGTTCAGTCCACCCGGACCTCGCGCGTGCGGGTGATCCCGTCCGCGTCCCGCCAGGTCAGCCGGTAAAGGCCGCGGAAGCCGCGGAAGGCGAGTTTGCCGTCCGCATCCGTCTTCACGGCGAGGTGGGTCTTCCATTCCTTGTTCACGAGCCGGTCGAGCGCGTAGTAGGCCGGCTTGGGCTGGACGTCGCGCGTCATGATGCCGGACCACTTCGGCTCGCCCGGCGCCCCGCAATCGTCCACCGTGTTCCAGTACGTGATGCCCATCATCGGCTGGATGGAGAACCAGAGCCGATAGAGATTGTAGAGCGCCACGGCCTGGATCATCCGCCCCTTCTCGTCGTCCCCGGGCGAGGTGACCGTGATTTCGCTCAGGTGGATCGGCCGGCCCGGCGCGGCCAGGCGGTCCATGATCGCGCGCACCTGCTTCGGCGTCTGGATCTCCTCGCCCGCGGCGATCCCGAGCGTCTTCTTGTAGTCGAAGAGGTGCATCTGCGCCCCCACGATATCCACCTTCGCCCCGCGCCGCAACAGCTCCGTCACCTGGCGTCCGTAGGCGTTGTTGTAGCCGAACTGGTAGTCGTTTATGTTCAGCTTGACTTCCGGCGGGAACGCCTTTTCCGCGCACTTGAGCGTGACGTAGGGGTAGTCGCCCGGGAGCGGACCGTAGTGGCTGCGGCAGATCTTGTCGCCGGGGATGATGACCCCCAGCCCGTAGTCCACCGAGGACTCGTTGACCACGTCCCAGCTCTGCACGCGCTTGCCGTAGTGCCGCGCCAGCTCGACCGTGCGCCGCTCCCAGATGTCGTTCAGCGCCTTCACGAACTTGGGCGCCTTCGCCTCAAGCTCTTCCACGCTCATGGAGAGGAACTCCTTCAGCTTCGCCGGGTCGGACTGGTACCGCACGCCGTAGGTGGAGCCCTTGTAGGGCATGAACACGTCGCCCGTCGTCCCCTTCTTGCCGCGGGACTCCTGCGACTTGTCGACCGCCGACAGGCTCACCGTCCGCAGAAAGTTCTTCATGAACGGCAGTTCCGCCACGCCTTTGTCGTAGTACCACGACGGCGTCTGCCAGAAATCGCTTCCCCAGGCGATGGTGTGCCCGTGGCTGCGGATGCCCTTCTTCTCGCAGAACTCCACGCACGGGTCGCTCGCCGGACGCCGCCAGCGCCAGTCCGCCCAGGGATTCTCCAGCTTGTTCCAGTACTCCGCCGTGTCTTCGTAGGTGGCGGCGAAGCGCGGCTTGCCCTCCTCCGGCTCGAACGGACGCCAATAGAACGAGATCGTGGCGGAGTTGAACAGGCTGTCGTGTCCGAACATGGCCTGATGGCGCGCATTGCGTTCGTCGGAACCGAGCTGGTTGAAGTTGAAGAGATGCGCGCCGAAGACGAACGCGTGCGTCAGCTGGTCGACCTTGACCTCCACGCCCGCCGGCAGACCCTCCACCTCCATGTCCGCCTTGCGGAAGCGTTCGATGTCCGCGTCTATCCGCGCCTGCTCGGCCGGACTCCAGATCTGCCAGTATTTGTCGGACATGACCGACTTGTCCAGTTCAAACGCTTCGGCCGACAACGCCGCGCACGCGGCAAGCCCGAGAACCCATCTTGCTTTCATTCCTCTCATCTGCTGCAATTCCTTTCGACACAGGGAACCTTTCCCATCGTGCGAAATATATTATATCATATCGCAATATGCTTTTGGCGCAAGAGTTTTTGGACTCCGTTCGCAATCTCAGGACAAAAAGGCTTGTTTACCGGTATTTGGAGGCAAAATCCGCGCGTTCAAGAGATGCCGGTAATGCGGGAAATACAGCAGTTGAAGAGCGGACGGCGTCATCCCGCCCAAGGCGTTCGGAAGGCCGCACGGGAGGTTGCGCCTTGCAGATGTTCGCTATCCCGCGCAGATACGAACAAGGCGTTCGGAAGGCCGCACGGGAGGTTGCGCCCCCCGTTGCGCCGGAACCGCTATGCCGTCTCGCCGAATTTGGATGTTCCGGGACGGGACGGACAACACGCATCCAGGAACTTTTCCATCCAAATCATGTCAAACCAGCGCCCAAACTTGAATCCGCACCGATGGAAATGCGCACAGCGGTAGTACCCCATCCGTGCATGGAAATCGGCGCTCGCCGTATCCAGATACGGACTGGGCTGCGCCGGCCAGGCGATGCAGGCATTCGCGTTCAAAATGCCGCGCGCGGCAAGTTGCCGCTCGAGTTCCGTCAGCAAAGCGCGCCCGATGCCGCGTCCGCGGCAGTCTTGCGCCACGTAAATGGACGTCTCGACACACCGGTCATACGCTTCGCGCGCCTTGAAGGGACCCGCATAGGCGTATCCGGCCACGCGGCCGGACTCCTCCGCGACCAAATAGGGATAATTCCGCACCGTTTCCGCCAAGCGTCGGGCGATTTCCGCCGCGTTCGGCGCCTCGTATTCGAAGGAAATCGCCGTATTTTCCACATACGGCGCATAAATCGCCGCGATAGCAGGGGCGTCCGCGGAGACCGCCGCACGGATTGTCACGGCAGAATGCGTACGCGCCGCCCCTCCAGGCGATAATTGCCCTTGGCGAGAATGCGCAAGGCTTCCGGATACGCCAAATGCTCCTGAACCTGGATGCGCGCATGCAACGTCTCGGGCGTGTCGTCTTCGAGGACGGGCACCGCCTTCTGCACGATTATCGGCCCCGAATCCGTCCCGGCGTCCACAAAATGGACGGTCACCCCCGCCACTTTGCACCCGTAGTCCAACGCCTGCGTCCAGCTGTGCACGCCCGGAAAGGCCGGCAAAAGCGCCGGGTGGATGTTCAGGACGCGATTCGGAAACGCCGCGAGGAGTTTCGGCTTCACAATGCGCATGAACCCGGCCAGCACGACCGTATCCACGCCCGCTTCCTTCAAGAGACGAATGCAGGCGTCTTCCGCCGCGCCCTCAAGCTTCGTCTTGAAAGGCGCGCAGTCCAGATAGCGATGCGGGATATCGTGCCGCGCCGCGCGTTCCAGTATTTTCGCGTCGGGACAGTCCGCCAGAACGAGGGCGACTTCCGCATCCAACGTCCCCGCGGCAATCGCGTCCACTATGGACTGCATGTTCGAGCCAGCGCCCGAGCCCAATACGCCTAAATGCAACTTGCCCATGACCGACGCCTACGAAAGATTGCCGACGACCGCCTTGATGCGGCGCACGCCCGCCGAGGAGGACTGCTCCTTCAGGATCTTGAAACTCCCGAGTTCGCTCGTGTTCGCGACATGCGGACCGCAGCAAATCTCCTTCGAGACGTCCCCGATAGAGTACAGCGAAACCTGGTCTCCGTATTTCGCGCCGAAAAGCGCCATCGCGCCTTCTTTCTTGGCCTCCTCCACCGTCGTCATCTTCTTTTCGACCGGAATGCCTTCCTTGATCCAGGTGTTGACGAGATCTTCCACCGCCTTGAGCTGTTCGGGCGTCAGTTTCTCGGGCCATGTAAAGTCAAAGCGCAAGCGCTCCGGCGTTATGTTCGACCCCTTCTGGTTGGCGGTTGGGCCCAAAACCTTGTGAAGAGCCGCGTGCAGAAGGTGCGTGGCCGTATGCATGCGCGTCACAACCACGCTGTTGTCTTGGAGTCCGGCCTTGAACGCCCCGGCGCTCGTCGTGCGCGAAAGCTCCTGGTGCTTGCGGTTCGCTTCGTCAAACCCTTCCTTGTCGACGGTCAAACCCGCCTTCTTCGCCATTTCCAGCGTCATTTCGAACGGAAAACCGAACGTATCGTAGAGCTTGAACGCCGTTTTGCCGCTGATTTGGCTCTGTCCATGCGCCTTCAACTGCTCAGCGACCTTGTTGAACATCGCCTCACCCTTGTCCAAGGTCTGGTTGAAGCGGCTCTCCTCCGCCTCAAGATCCAGCTTGCACTGCGCCAGATTGACCTTGAGTTCGGGATAGACATGATTGTACTTGTCGCAAATGACCTCAGCCAATTTGACGGTAAAGCCGGGTTCCATGCCCAAAATTCGCGAATAACGCACAGCGCGGCGGATTAAGCGGCGCAGAACGTAGTTCGC
>DJRS01000122.1 GCA_002440145.1 Verrucomicrobia bacterium UBA6354 | reverse complement strand
GCGCTCATCGCCATCACGCTCATCGCCGTCTTCACCTATCTCAGCCGCGCCATCGGCCGCAAGGCCAGCGGCGCCGCGCAGGCGCTCTCCGAACAGGAAGGCGACACGGCGAAGGAAAAGGTCGAGGAAATAAACGAGGATTCGATCAAGCAGCTCGGCGAAGACTGATGCGCCGCGGGCAGGCGATGATCGAGACGGTTCTCGCCGTCATTGCCGTCACGGGCATTCTTTTGCTGGCGCTGCGCTTCTCGGACATGCTCGCCGCGCGCATCTTCCTGGACCATGCCGCGGCGCGCGGCGCGCGCGCACGGACGGTCGGGTTCAACAACTTCATGTGCCTCAAGTCCGCGCGCGCGGCGATGATTCCCGCCGCCGGCGCGCGCACATGGCCGACGGGGACGCACGGGGACGAAACCTGGCTCGTCCCCGACTATCTCGCGTCCGAGACCGCCGGCCACGCCCGCGGCATACTGGACTACGCACGCTGGGACACGACAGCGCTCACACTGGGCGAGGATGCGACAACGGTCCGCGCGTCCCTGCTCATGCGCACGGAAGACGGCTGGAATATGGACGGGAAAGCCGAAATCGAGGCGCACGCCCCCTTCTACATGGACTTCCAGGGCAGATAGACAGCAGGCATGGACATGAAAGCACGCCCCGGACAAGCCGCACTCTATCTCCTGCTGACGCTCGTCGCCGTCTGCGTGCTCGCGCTGACGAACGTGGACGCCTTCCTCGCCGTGCGCGCCAAGAACCGCCTGCAGAACGCGGGCGACGCCGCCGCGCTCGAGGCGGCGCGCGTGCAGGGACGGCTCCTGAACGAAATCGGACAACTCAATCTGGAACATATCCAGGCCGCCGTCCGCGGCGACGCCGCACGGTGCGAGGCGATCGTCCGGGAACAGCGGCGCCTCGCCTTGCTCGGCCCGTTCGACGCCCTGCGCGCGGCGGACGCGCTGGTCCGCACGAAGTACGGCCTGGCGCCGCGTGGCGAATTCGCCGACGCCCTCCGCCTGCACGTCTCCGACATCGCCGACAAATACGCCGGCGCCCTCGACGTCTACCCGCCTTCCTGGAACGGCGCCTGGGGCGAATATCTGCACGAGTGGCTCAACGTGGCGAGCGTGGGTCTCGCCGTGGGGGCGGACAACATCGAGTATTTCGACACGGCCGGCGGGCACCTCCTCTTCGACCGGGACTTCTACTACGCCATCGCCGCACAGAACTGGTGCTGGTTTCACTTCAACGCGATGGACGCTCTTCGGGATCTCGCCGGCCATGCGGCGTGGTCCGACCCGTTTGAGAACCTCTACCGCGAACCGAACTGCGCCAACTGCGAAATCTTCTCCCTGCACGTCGAACCGCGCCAGACGGCGCTCACGGACATCCTTTCGTTTGCGCAGATCCGCGCGGCGCTGGCGGACTGCGGGGACGGCTCCGTCCATATGGACGAGCTCGCTCCGCCTCCTCTGGTCACGAACGATTTGCAGGTCTGGTTCTGCCTGGACGACCGCCATTGGGGACGGTGGTTCGAGGGACGCCGCCTCGTGGACCGGCCGGGCGGGACGGACTTCCCGCTGGACGGCGAGATAAAGGAACCCTACAACGTGCGCGGCTGTTCGGCCGTGTGCCGCGTCCGCGGCGACGTGCCGGCGACGGCGCTCTCCGAGACCAACGCGCACACGTGGGTCGCCGCGGCGAAACCCTTCGGCAAACTCCCGGGCGACGAACCCGTCACGGCGGCGAATTTCTTCCTCCTGCCCGTTTTCACGGACGTGCGGCTCATTCCCGTGGACGCCGCAAACGGCGGCGACCGCGCGACGGCCGACTACGACTGGGTTCTGCACCAGCAGCGGCATCTGCCGCGCTATCTGCAAAGCGGCCCGTCCCCGGGCGCAAGCTGCTGGTATTGCCGCCAGCTCCAGACGTGGGAGCGCGAATCCTTCCATGCGCTCGGCGTGAATTGGTTGAAGTACAATGCCGCATCCTGCGTCCGCCCGATGGGCGGGACAAGCGCCGGCGGAGGGACGGGCCATGGACACTGACCGCCGCCGCGGACAGGCCCTCGTCGAACTCGCGCTCGGCATGTTCGCGCTCGCGCTCGTCTTCTCCGCCCTGTTCGCCTTCGCCGCCTATATCGTACAGTCGCTGGACGCCCAACGGGAGGTGCGCGCGAAAGCCGGAACGCGCGCCCTGAACGCAAGCGGAGCCGGCGTCTCCCATGCGGAAACGCGCGATGTGCCGGTGGACGAACTCGTCGAAAAACACATCTTCGGCAAACCCGCCATCAAAGTGGAAGAAAACGTCTATTTCCCTCCTCTAAGAATCGACAACGCAGAACCATGAAAACCAATCCATTCGCCGCGCGCCTGGACGCGTTCCGCTCCGCCTTGCGCGCACGCAAACTCCCTCTCGCCGCCGTCTGCGGCGAAGCCAACATCCGCGCTTTGACGGGGATCGCCTGCGACAACGCCATCCTTCTTGTGCGCGCAAAAAGCGAACCCGTCTTCTATACGGACTTCCGCTACGTGCCCATGGTGCATCGCACGGCGCCCTGGATGGCCGTCGAGGACATCGCGGCGTTCTCCGGCGCGTCCACGGTCTCGACGTGCCGCGCCGCCGGCTTCGAGTCGTCCATGCCGTATGCGCGCTGGCAACGCCTTGCGAAAGCCTTTCCGCGTGCGCAGTTCGCCGACATTCTGGACGACCTGTCCGCCCTGCGCGCCGTCAAGACGCCGGAGGAATGCGCCAGACTGCGCGCGGCGGAACGCCTGAACGACGAAATCTGGAGCGTGGCGAAAGCGCGTTTCCGTCCCGGCATGACAGAATTGGACATGGCGCGAATCATCCGCCATCTCATGATCGACCGCGGCGAAGGCGAAGCGTTCGAGACCATCGTCTGCATCGGCAAAAACGCCGCGGAATGCCACCACGTCCCCGACAAGACGGTCTGGAACGGCCGCGCGCCCATCCTCGTGGACATGGGCGTCAAGCTCGACGGCTACTGTTCGGACATGACGCGCAACATCGTTCCGCCGCGCCCGTCCAGGCTCTATGCGCAGGTCTACAAACTCGTCCTGGAAGCGAACCTGCGCGCCATCGACGCGGCCAAACCGGGCATGACGACGGGGGAGCTGGACGCCGTCGCGCGCGACTTCCTGTCCGCGCACAACTTCGGCGCGGCTTTCGGACATGCCCTCGGGCATGGCGTCGGACTCGAGATCCACGAAGCCCCCACCGCGCGGAAAGGCGACAAAACGGTATTGAGACCGGGCATGAGCTTGACGATCGAACCGGGCGTCTATCTGGAAGGCAATCTCGGCGTCCGCATCGAAGACCTTGTTCTCATTACGGAAACCGGCTGCGAAGTCCTCTCCCATAGCGACAAATAAGGCGCGGCGAGGCGAAATGCGCCGTGCAGACGGCCCCCCCCCCAAAAAAAAACGAGAGCGGGTTCCCCCCCCAGAGGTTGGAACCCGCCTTTCTTTTCCTTCGCGACAGAGCGCCGCGAATGCGACTTAAGCCTTCTTCGCGATCTCGACGAGCGTCTTGAAGCCCGACGGATCCTGAATCGCGATTTCGCTGAGCATCTTGCGGTTGATCGCGACGCCCGCCTTCGTCAAGCCGGCGATGAACTTCGAGTAGCTGATGCCCTCGAGACGCGTCGCCGCGTTGATGCGGGCAATCCAAAGCTGACGGAAGTTGCGCTTGGCGAGCTTGCGGTGCTCGGTCGCGAGGCGCATCGCGCGGTCGACAGCCTCCGTCGCCGTGCGGAAGAGTTTGGAGCGCGCACCATAAAAGCCCTTCGCCAGTTCAAGGCGGCGGCGGCGGCGTTCACGAGAAGCGGGTGCATTAGTTACACGCATGGTCTATATCTCCTTAATTGCCCTGCAACATGCGCTGCATGGTCTTTTCGACTGTATGATCCGTAACCGTCGTGCCGCGGAGATTGCGCTTGCGCGCACGCGACTTGTAGCCGTTCAAATGGCTCTTGCCGCCCTGCGAACGCAGAACCTTGCCCTTGGCCGACATTTTCATGCGCTTGACTGCGCATTTCTTAGTTTTCATCTTAGGCATTGTATTGTCCTTTTCTTTCCTTACCGTTCGGGCAGTCGGTTGATAGCCCGATCCAGACGGATAATCTGGTGGAGATAAGGGGAGTCGAACCCCTGACCTTCTCAATGCCATTGAGACGCTCTACCAACTGAGCTATATCCCCACGCGGGATTTCGAGTGCATAGTATATCATAATTTCGTGTGCGTCGTCAATAGCAAATTTGCGGGAAAAGTGTATCGAAAAGTGTACCCTGTCGTGAGACACCCGGGACAGGTCGTTCCGAGGGGTGGAGAGCGAAGGCGAAAAGGAGAAGGAACGGTTAAGAAACGGGACAACTAGGACAGGTGGGACAATTAGGACGCC
>DJRS01000030.1 GCA_002440145.1 Verrucomicrobia bacterium UBA6354 | reverse complement strand
AAGAAGAGCGAGATGGCTGCGCTTGGCGTCAGCGCGTTTGACATGGGGATGTACCTGAACGAACTTGTCCGGGCGGGAACGATTCCGGCGGACAACGCCGTTCTCGCCAAAGTCCGCTCCCTGAAGTAAGGAACTTGGACGAGGCGCGCCCGACGCCGCGGCGGATCATCCCTTGAGGACGTCCCACGCGGCATTGAGGCGCGCCATCGTTTTTGTGGCGCGCGCCACGGTCTCGGCGTCCGCCCCGGCGGCGCGGAGGGCGTCCGGGTGGTATTTGCGGGCGAGGGCGCGGTAGGCGGCGTGGGCCTGCTCGCGCGTGGCCGTGGGCGGCAGCCCAAGCGTGCGCAGGGCCTTCGTCCGCGGCGTTTCGGCAAAGCGCCGCGGCTGCGGACGCGCCGAGGCGGAGGCGCCCGCCCGGGGTGCGGCGAATTTGCCGGCGACGAGCCCGCCCAGCCAGGCGCCCAGCCACGCGTAGAAGAAGACGTTCCAGAGGGAGCCTCCGCGAAAGCCGATGATCGTGCCGACGAGCGCGCCGATGAACTTTGCTTTTTGCATATTCAAAGTATACCATATTATTGCGCCGAAAAAAATGGTATACTTGTAGCAATGAAGAAATCTCTTTTGGTTTTCGGCTTGCTGGCCTTCTTTTCGGCTTTCGCCGCGCCCGCCCCCAAAGTGGCGGTCGTCGCGCAGGAGCCCGGCTACTATACGGCGCTTTCGAAGCACATCGTCCGCTGGCTGGGCGGACAGAAAATCGCCGCCGCGCTGGCGACGCCCGCCACGCTCGGGAAGTCCCTGGCGAACGCCAAGCTCGCCTTTCTCGTCGGGTGCGACGACCCCGGCGAAAGTGAAATGCGCACGCTCGCGGACTACTGCCGGCGGGGCGGCAAACTCGTCGTCTTCTATTCCGCTTCCCCGAAACTGGCCGCGCTGATGGGTGTGAAGGTTCTCGGGTACAAGGCGGCGGACTATCCCGGACAGTGGAGCCGCATGGATTTCCGGGTGACGTTCCCCGAAGGGACGCCGGCGGCGATCCGGCAGACGTCCACCGTCCTGAAGCGCGCCGTGCCGCTGAAGGGGAAAGGGCGGATCATGGCGACGTGGTCCGACCGGACGGGGCGCAACACGGGCGACGCGGCCTGGATCTCGACGGCGCGGGGCTATTGGATGACGCACATCCTGACGGCGGACGGCGACGAGGACCTGAAAGCGCGCTTTCTGGGGGCGCTCACGGGGGCGGTCGCACCGGAACTCTGGTCCTACGCGGCCTACAAGGCGCGCCAGGCGAAGGAAGTCGCCGAGACGCGGCGTCTGGCTCTCGCCCAAAAGCCCCGGGCCGGCGAAATACACGCCGTGTGGGACCATTCGGGCTGCGGACTCTATCCGGGCGACTGGCCGCGCACGATCCGCCTCTTGAAGGAGTCGCACGTGACGGACCTCTTCGTCAACGTGGGCGGCGCCGGCTTCGCCCACTATGCCTCGGACGTCCTGCCGCGCTCGAAGACGTTCGACCAGGAAGGCGACCAGCTCAAGGCCTGCCTCGCCGCGGCGAAAGGTTCGGGCATCCGCGTGCACGCCTGGCTCCTGTGCTTCAACGCGACGCGCGCGACGCCTGCCCGGCTCGAGATTTTCCGCAAAAAAGGCTGGCGGCTCAAGACGGTGGACGGCAAGCTTTCGGAATACCTCGACCCCTCCAACGAGGAGGTGCGCAAGTATCTGCTGCGGGCGATAAGCGAGATCCGGGGACGCTACGCCGTGCAGGGCATCCATCTCGATTTCGTGCGGTGGTACGAGCGCAGCGCGCGCCCGGCGAATGCCGCGCTGTACATTTCGAAGTTCGTGGCGGAAGCGCGGCTCATGGTGCGGCGTCCGGTCTGGCTGACGACGGCGGTCCTGGGGAAGTATCCTTCCTGCGTGGCGGCGGTGGGGCAGGATTGGGACGCGTGGCTTCGGGCGAATCTGGTGGATTACGCCGTGCCGATGGACTATGCCGAGTCCACGTCGCAGTTCGTCTCGTACCTGCGCCAGCACGCCGCCGACAGGAGCCACGCCCGCAAGATTCTCGTGGGCATCGGCGTGACGGCGAACGAATCGCGTCTTTCGGCGCGGCAGGTCATCGAGCAGCTGTCGCTCGTGCGGCGGTACGGACTTCCCGGCGCGGCGCTTTTCGATCTGGACACGACGCTCGAGAAGAACATCCTGCCGTACCTGAAGATGGGGATCTGGTGACATGAAAACACGCAACGAAACCGCGCGCCGGGACGCGCCGCTGACGCACAAACCCGTGGAGCTCGCCATCGTGGGCGGGGGCGCGGCGGGACTTTTCGCCGCATCCGTAGCCGCCGCGCGGCGCGTGCCCTGCATCCTGATCGAGCGCAAGGCGCGCCCGGGCTCGAAAGTGCTCATGACCGCCAACGGACGGTGCAACTTCACGAAGGACATCTCGGCGGAACGCTTCCTGGCGGACGTCGGACCGTGCGCGCCTTTCGTGGCGCGCGCCATCCGGGAATGTCCGCCGCGGCGGATCATCGCCGGGTTCGAGTCTCTGCGCGTGCCGGTGCGCCGCATGGCCGACGGACGGGTCTTTCCTGCGGACGGCAAGGCGACGACCATCGTCCACGCCTTCGGCGATCTTCTGCGCGACGAGGGGGTGCCGCTCCTGACGAACTGCCCCGTGACGGGCATCCAGCCGGTCAAGAACGGCTTCATCGTCGCCACGCCCAATTTCACGCTTTGGGCGAAAAACGTGCTCTTGGCGACGGGCGGGCTGAGCTACCCCAAGCTGGGCAGCGTCGGGGACGGACAGAATTTCGCGCGTGCGCTGGGTCACGCCATCGTCCCGTGCCGTCCGGGACTGATCGGACTCGAGACGGACGATCCCCGCATCGTCCGCCGCGCCGGGCGCCGCTATGAGGATGGACGCGCCCGGGTCTATTCGAAGGAGGGCAATCTCCTGTACGAGTACCGCGGCGAGGTGGACTGCGAGAGTTTCGGGCTTTCGGGCGCGGCCGTCTACAATGCGGAACGTTTCATCGTCCATGAGAACCTGCGGGATTATACGCTGGAAGTGTGGTTCGAACACGAGCGGCTGACGTTCGCGAATCTCAAGCCGCGTCCGCTCAAGGAGGCGATCGTCACGATCGGCGGCGTCGATCTGGCGGACGTCAATCCCGATACGATGGAATCGCGGCTGGTCCCCGGACTGTATTTCGCCGGCGAGGTCCTGGATATCGACGGACCGACGGGCGGCTACAATCTGACGCTCGCGTTCGCGACGGCACGCCGCGCGGTGGAAAGTGTCCGTGCGCAATTGGACGCAAGAGACGTCGGTGGGCGGACGGATGTCCTGCACGAGTCGCCGCGGACAAGGCGAAGCCGCTAAACCCGAAAATCGCACTTGAAAGGCCGGAATCGGGGCGGCGTCCTGTTTTTTCAAGGTGGAAATGGATTTGCCGTTTTCGCTAAAAACCGGGGCGGCCCGTGCGACCGCCCTCGTTTCGCCCGCCCGGAACGCCCGAAACGGGTGTTCAGATGCCTTGAAACGGCGATG
>DJRS01000034.1 GCA_002440145.1 Verrucomicrobia bacterium UBA6354 | reverse complement strand
CCCGTCGCCGGCCTGCAGACCGCGGCGTTCATCCTTTTGCGCCAGGGTGCCCTCAACGGTCTCACGCATCCCATGAGCTGGTGGTTCTGGTGGCCGATTCTCTGGAACTTCGTCCTGCTGGCGCTCGTCTGGCTCACGCTCCCGAACGGACGTTCCGTGGCGGGCGCGGCGTTCTTCGCGCAGCTGGGCGTGTCGTTCTACGCGTACATGCCCATCGTTTCCGACCTGCGCAACCCGCCGATGAACTGGGGCTATCCGCGCACGTGGGAAGGGTTCAAGCACGCGATCACGCGCGGACAGTACGAGGCGATCGGCATCCCGTCGTTCCCGTCCGCCGCGGCGTTTTTCGACTTTGTCGGACGCCAGATGAAGCACTACTTCCAGGATGTCATGGTGCAGTTCACGGACCTCCTCGTGCCGTTCGCGCTCGTGCCGTTCATTGCGGCGCGGTGGGTCGTCACAAAGACGCACCGTAAGATTTTCTGGCAGTGGATGATTGCCGCGGCGGCGTGCTTCATCATGATGAGCTTCCTGTTGATTCTGCTCGCGAACGTGAAGGGCGACGTGCAGGACGGGTTCATCCAGAAGGTCAAGTTCATCTCGTCCCACGCCATGATTGCGCTTTGGATCGGCTACGGGCTCGTCTTCGCCGCGGTGCTCGCGCTCAAGAAGACGAAGCGGATCGCCTGGGCGGTCGCCGTGGCGCTCGCTCTGATCGCCGTGTCGACCGTCTATCCCATAGTCCAGAACTACACCGACGAGCGCATGGTTTTCGAGCTGGGCGGCAACGAACAGAACGGACATACCTTCGGCTGGCAGTTCGGCGCGTATCAACTTGAAGGCGCAAAGGCGATAAAGGACCAGCTGCTGGCGGACGAGGAACCGCTCCCCGATCCGAACTGGCCCGAGCGGATGGAAGACTTCTCGATCTTCTTCGGCGGCACGGATCCGGGACGATTCGTCCCGACTTACATGATCTATGCGGCGAATTACCGTCCCGACGTCTATCTCATCACGCAGAACGCGCTTGCGGACGACACCTACATGTCGGTCGAGCGCGACCTCTACGGCGACGAGATCTGGATTCCGTCCAAGGAGGATTCGGCGCAGGCCTTCAACATCTACGTGGACGAGGTCCAGCGCGGCGTGCGCCCGGCCAACGGCGACCTCAAGATCGAGAACGGACGCGTGCAGGTCACGGGAGCCTTGGGCGTCATGGAAATCAACGGCATTCTGACGAAGATGATGTTCGACCACGACCGTCTGCGCCACGCCTTCTATGTGGAAGAGAGCTACGTCATCCCTTGGATGTACGACTACCTTTCGCCTCACGGGCTCATCATGAAGATCAACAAGAATCCGACACCCTACAATCCGGCGACAGCCGCCAAGGACGCGGACTTCTGGGACTGGTACACGCGCCGGCTGCTGAGCGACCCCATGTACCGGCGCGATTTCGCCGGACAGAAGAGCTTCTCGAAGCTCCGCGCGGCCATCGCCGGGCTCTACGTCAAGAAAGGGCGCTTCGCGGAGGGTGCGCAGGCGTTCCGCGAGGCCTGCCTGCTCTATCCGGCATCGCCCGAGGCGACGTTCCGCTATGTGCAGGAAATCCTCTTTCCGGCCCGCCAGTGGGACAAGGTGCTGGAATTGATGGACTTCACGGACGCGCTGGATCCCAACAACACCCGCACACGCGGCGTGCGCGACTATGTCGTGCAGATCCGGTCGCTCTTGAAGGAAGTGTCGGCGCTTGAAGCGAAGAAACGTGTCCAGAACGTTCTGTCGCGCGAGGACAACTACCGTCTGGCGCAAGCCTATCGTGCCATGGGGCGCATGGCGGATGCCGCCCGGCTTCTGAAGGATGGCGTCGCTTCGGCGACCGACAAGACGGAGCTCATCTTCCTCGCGGCGGTTCTTTCCGAGGGCGGGTTCCTGCCCGAAGCTGAGCAGGCGCTGCTCAAATATCTGCGCCAAGCGCCGCGCGAGGATATGTCCGCATGGGCGGCTCTCGCCAAGATCCAGTACAAGACCGGGCGGAAGCAGGCCGCGCTCCGCAGTTTGCAGACGGCGCTCGCCACGAACCAGAAGCAGACCATCGAGCTCATTCAGCGCGATGGCGAGCTTTATGAAATTGCGGCCCCTCTCTTTCAGAGACGGAACTGATGTGCTATAATAGTAGAGTCGATTTCAAGAAAGGAACAGGTAAATGCCTAGAACAGATATAGACTGGGAGAAGTTGGGTTTTGGCTTCTCGGACGTCAACTGCCATGTGCGGAGTGTTTGGAAAGACGGCACGTGGGGGCCGCTCGAGTTCGTGAAAGATCCCTATATTACGATGCATATCGGCGCGTCGTGTCTGCACTACGGACAGGAATGCTTCGAGGGCATGAAGGCATTTCGCCAGAAGAGCGGAAAGATCGCGATCTTCCGTCCGGACGAGAACGCCAAGCGCATGCACCGCACGGCGGTGCGCACGGTCATGGCGCCGGTGCCCGAGGAGATGTTCATCGAGGCGGCGGAGAAGCTCGTCGCGGCCAACGAAGAGTTCGTGCCGCCCTACGGGACGGGCGGGTCGATGTATCTGCGTCCGCTTCTGATCGGCACGGGTCCGCAAATCGGCGTCGCGCCGGCGAAAGAATACACCTTCCTCATGATGTGCATGCCGGTCGGCGCCTACTACAAGGGCGGCATGAAGCCGGTGCGCGCCGTCATCCTGGACAATTGGGACCGTGCCGCGCCGCACGGCATGGGCGACGTGAAGGTGGGCGGCAACTACGCCGCGAGCCTGTATGCCCACGAGAAGGCGAAACACGACGGCTGGCCCGTCGAACTCTACCTGGACGCGAAGACCCACACCCTCGTGGAGGAATTCTCCACTTCCAACTTCCTCGGCATCAAGAAGGACGGCACGTACGTGACGCCGGACAGCCACTCCGTGCTGCCTTCCGTCACGAACATGTCGCTGAAACAGGTCGCCTCTGACCTGGGCTGGAAGGTCGAGTGCCGTCCGGTTCCCTACACGGAAATCAAGGACTTCGCCGAAGTCGCCGCCTGCGGCACGGCCGTCGTCGTGACCCCAGTGTGGGAGATTACGCGCGGCGAGGATGTGATTCGCATCTCCGACCCGGACAAGGTTGGCCCGCACCTCCAGAAGCTCTACGAGACCGTGCAGGGCATCCAGTACGGCGATTTGCCGGATACGCACGGCTGGTGCCACGAAGTCAAGATTGGCTGACAGAGGAGTCGCGACTGGTACAATGGACTGAACGCGCGGTCGACGACGCGACCGTCCAAGGCTTGGAAGCGGCTGGGTTTTCGCCGCTTCTGGCCCGTTTGTTGGCGTTGCGCGGCGTTTCGGCGCAGACCGCGGCGGATTGGTTTGCGCCGTCTCTGCGGCAATTGGCGGATCCGGAGGAGTGGCCCGTGGTGGGACGCATCGCGGATGTCATACTCGCCTTTGTCCGCCGGGGCGGTCCAATCGTCGTCTTCGGCGACTACGACTGCGACGGCGTGTCCGCGACGGCCATTCTCGTAAAGGCCATCCGCGCCTTGCCCGGCGCGGATGTGCGCGCGTTCCTGCCCGAGCGTTTGGCGGAAGGGTACGGCATGCAGGAGGCTTCGGTCGCCCGCATGCGCCGCGAGAATCCCGACGTCGCGCTTGTCGTGACGGTGGACAACGGCATCGTGTCCGCCGGACAGGTCGCCAGGCTGAAGGCCGAGGGCGTGACCGTCATCGTGACCGACCATCATTTGCCGGGCCCCGTCCTGCCGGACTGTCTTGTTGCGGATCCCGTGGCGGACGTCCCGGATGCGCTTTGTCCGGCCTGCTTTCGCGGGCTGTGCGGCGCGGGAGTCGCATTTCTTGTCGCCCACGCCGTGATTGCGCGCGCGAAGGCGCAAGGGCTGGTGGACACGTCCAAATCCTACGCGGGCGAGGCGCTCGTTCTGGCGGGGCTCGCGACCGTGGCGGACGTCATGCCGTTGACGGGCCAGAATCGCATTCTTGTGGCGGAAGCCCTCCGGGTTTTCAGGCGTTGCGCTCCGATAGGGCTTTGCGAACTCTACGATCGCGCCTCGCGCCGCGGCGTCGAACATATGACCGCGCGCGATTTCGGATTCATCATCGGACCGCGCATCAATGCCGCCGGAAGACTGGGCAGCGGCATGGACGCGCTCAAACTCGTCCTGTGCTCCGATCGCGAGAAAGTGCGCATGCAGGCGCGCGAGATCGACGGACGAAACCAGGAGCGCAAGAGCACCGAGCAGCGGATGACCGACGACGCGCTGAAGAAAATCGTTGCCGGAGCCGCGGCGCAGGTCGTCGATTTGCCCGATGGCCACCCCGGCGTCGCCGGCATCGTCGCCGCGCGCGTGCTCGAATCCCTCGAAGAGCAGGCCGTGCCGGTATGCGTCGTCGTCAACGGACGAGGTTCGGCGCGTGCGCCCGAGGGATACAATCTGCGCGATGCCTTGGCGGAATGCGCATCCCTCCTCGATCACTTCGGCGGGCACGCCGCCGCCGGCGGCTTTTCCCTGCCCCCGGGCAACACGGGCGCTTTTCGCGTGGCGTTCGCCGCGGCCTGCGCACGGCAGAACAAAACGGGGTCTGCAGGGGTCGCGGTTTCTTTCGATGCGCATGTTGACGGAGCGGATTTGACTCTGGAACTTGCCGCGGACATCGCCCGCATGGCGCCGTTCGGCGAGGGAAATCCCGAACCTCTGTTCGCCGCGCGCAATCTCTTCCTGCGCGAGGTGCGTCCGCTTGGATTGGAAGGGCGCCATCTCGCGCTCACGTTCAGGGGCGATGGCTTCCCGCGCGCCGTATGGTGGGGGCATGGCGACCAAGTTGAGACGCTCCGCGCAAACGCGGCGAAACCCCACGAAGCTCTTTTTACGGTTGAAACGTCGACTTATGGCGGTGCGCACGTCGAATTGCGGATTGTCGCCCTGCGCCTGCTGCAGGAGGTCTGAAATGCTGCGGTTCGCCCTGTTTGTTCTGTTCGGTTCCGTCTTCGCCGGGTGCGCAAGCATCCAGCCCTATTACACGCCGAATCCCGACATCGCAGCGAACGAGGTAGAAGACTATGAAGGTCCACTTGATGCGGAACTCGTCGCCGGGACCAACATCGCCCAGCGTATCGCCCGGCGCGAAGCGGCGGACTACGCGTTTATCGGAAGCGCCGCGTTTACCGGCGCGGCGGACGAGGACTGGACGAGCGCGATGGTGCGGCTCGGGCGCACGCTCAAAACTGAAAAGATCGACTATTTCACCTGGTACGCGGGAACGGATACGGCGACCGGCATGACGTCCGTGCCCGTCATGCGCACGTCTTTCGGGACGGTCTGGGGACCGGACGGTCCGCGCACGGTCCCCGTGACGATGCTGGATACGGACTGGCTCCCCTACAGTTATACCGTGCCGCGTTATGAATATCGTGTCCTTTACTACAAGAAGCGCAAGGAGCCTCTGCCGATGGGCATCCGCTACGAGTGGCCTGGCGAGGAACTTGGACGCAGGATCGGCACCCGGAAGGCGCTTGAAATCACGCTCGTCGTGCCGGGCCGGACAGGCTGGAAGAACGATTTGTTCGACGGCGACGTGATTCTTGCCGTGAACGGCCGGACGCCGACGAAAGAGCTTATGCGCCAATTCTGTCGCGCTCCGGCGGGCGGAAAGCTGAAGATCTGGCGTGACGGACAAATCGTAGAAAAGACTATATCCGCCGATCCGTCCGAAGGGAAATGACGTGTCGGTTTTTCCGGGTCTTGCGCACAGCGTCGCGGGTATAAAAGAAACCGCGCGGCGCGACTGAGGGCTCCGCAGGTTTCCGGTTCCTTCTCACCCTCCTTTCCCGCCAATTCCCTTGTCCGGATACCCCCTCCCGCTTCGGGAGCGGACGCGTTGCAGGGGGACGGACGCGTCTTGTGGGCAGGTCGCGTCCAAGAGACCGCGGTCTTCTGACCAAATGACCGCGGTCTTCTGACCAAGAGACCGCGGTCTTTTAC
>DJRS01000055.1 GCA_002440145.1 Verrucomicrobia bacterium UBA6354 | reverse complement strand
TGAAGCCGACGCTGATGCAGTCCCTCGAGGGTCAGCCGATGTTCGTGCACGCCGGACCGTTCGCCAATATCGCCATCGGCCAGAACTCGGTCGTGGCGGACAAGCTCGCGTGCGCGCTCGCCGATTACGTGGTGACGGAGAGCGGCTTCGCGAGCGACATGGGCTTCGAAAAGTTCTGGAACATCAAGTGCCGCTGCTCGGGGCTGAAGCCGGACGCGGTGGTGCTCGTGGCGACGGTGCGCGCGCTCAAGGCGCACGGCGGGGCGCCCGCGGTGAAGGCGGGCCTGCCGCTCGACCCGGTCTACACGCACGAGAACCTGGAACTGCTCGAGAAGGGGTGCGCCAACCTGCTCGCGCACATCGACATCATCCGCAAGTCGGGCGTGAAGCCGATCGTCTGCCTGAACGCCTTCTACACCGACACGCCGGCGGAACGCGATCTGGTGCGGCGCATCACGGAGGAGACGGGCGCGGCGTTCGCGGTGAGCGACCACTGGCTCAAGGGCGGCGAGGGCGCGCTCGAACTGGCGAAGGAAGTCGTCGCCGCGTGCGACGAGCCGAACGGCTTCCATTATCTCTGCGACCTCGCGGAGCCGCTTTCGGCGCGCATCGAGAAGCAGGTCAAGGAGATCTACGGCGGCGAAGGGGTGGACTACACGCCCGAGGCCGCGGCGAAACTGGCCGCGCTCGAGGCGGATCCCGAGACGGCGCACCTGCCGGTGTGCATGGCGAAGACGCAGTACTCGCTTTCGCACGATCCGAAGCTTCTGGGGCGCCCGACCGGCTGGCGGCTGCCGGTGCGGGACATCCTCCTTTACAAGGGGGCGGGACTCGTCGTGCCGGTCGCGGGCGAGATCAAGCTCATGCCCGGGACGAGCGCGTCGCCCGCCTTCCGCCGCGTGGACGTCGACGTCGAAACGGGAAAAGTGAAGGGGCTTTTCTGATCCATGAAACGCACGGCCGTATTGCTGTTGTCGCTTGCCGCCGGTCTGCTTGCGGCCGTCCTGTCGCGGATCTACATCGCCTCCGGCGAAAACGAGATCCGCCGCGAACAGGAGGCTTTGCGCCGGCGCTACGGCACGATCGACGCGCTTTGCTTCGCGCGCGACGTCCCGGAGGGCACCGTGTTGGCGCGGTCCGATCTGGGGCTGCGGACGGTTCCGGCGCTGGGCATGCGCGGACAGGCGCTGGAACGCACTGATCTCGCGGATGTCGTCGGCCGGCGTACGCTCATTTCGCATCGCAAGGGCGAAATCGCTTTCTGGTCGGATGTCGAGGGTGGCTCGCCCCGGGCGAAGGGGCTTTCCGCCGACATCCGCCGGCAGATGCGTGCGATGTCCATCAACGTAGGCGGGGCCGCGGCGGTGTCGGGCATGGTGCGCCCGAACGACCATGTGGACGTCATCGGGACATTCAATCTGCCGGACGCAAAAGCCGCGAACGGCGACCGGGGCGAACTCGTGACCTGCACCATCCTGCAGAACGTGCTCGTTCTGGCGACGGGCCGCGACACGTCGAAATCCCTTGCCGCCGCCCCGGGGAGCGCTTCGGGCGGATCCTACGCGACCGTCACGCTCGAGGTGACGCCGCGCGAGGCGGAGATGCTCGCGTTCGCCGAGCAGATCCGCGGGCGGCTCGTCCTCACCTTGCGCAACCGCAACGACGCGTCGTACGAGAAGAAACTTCCGCAGGTGGACTATTCCAAGATCCGCGAGGAAATAGAGGACCTCAATCTCAAGCGACAGGCCGCGAGGCCGGGAGGCCGGTAGCATGTTGCGGCTCACAATGCTTGTCGATGGCGTACGGGAGATCCGTCCGCTGGAAGACGGCGCATGGTTCGTCGGGCGCGGTCCCATGTGCCCCGTGCGGCTGGATTTCCCGGACGTGAGCGAACGGCACGCCTTGCTGAACGTCTCGAGGGGCGTGGCGACGATAAAGGATTTGCGCAGCGCAAACGGTACGTACGTCAATGGCGAGCTCTTGACGGACGAGGTGCGGCTGGGGGGCGGCGACGTCGTGCAGATCGGCGAGAGCCTTTTGCGCGTGAGCGACGATACGGAAGAGGAGAGCACCGCCGCGCCCGAGACCGCGGAACCGACCGAACCTTCGCAGGAGGAGAATCTGGATGCCCAGCTCCCGCCCCCGCCCGACCCGTTTCGCGAGTTGCGGCACAGCGTCCAAGAGCAGATTCAGCGCGAGCTGCTCAAGCGCCTGGACATGAAAAGGCTGACGTTGAGCGGCATCGACCAGGCGGAACTGGAAGCGAAGGCGCGCGAGAAGATAGGGCAGATTGTCAACGAAGTCCTCGCCAACGGGCGTCTGCCCGCCGAGATAGACCCCGGACGGCTTGAAGAAGACGTTTTCAACGAGGCTATGCGCCTGGGCCCGCTGGAAGACCTGCTTGCGGACGACACGGTGAGCGAAATCATGGTCAACGGACCCGGCAAGGTGTATGTCGAGCGGCATGGCAAACTGCAGCTTACGGACTGCCAGTTCATGGACGATGCGAGCGTCATGAGCGTCATCGAACGCATCGTGTCGCCCCTGGGCCGCCGCATTGACGAATCCCAGCCCTACGTGGACGCGCGGCTTCCGGACGGAAGCCGCGTCAACGCGATTGTGCCGCCGCTCGCGCTGTCGGGCCCGACATTGACAATCCGCAAGTTCTCGAAAAAGACGTTGACGGCGGAGGATTTCGTCCGTTTCGGAACATGGACGCACAACGCGGCGGAATTCATGAAATTGTGCGTGCATCTGCGCAAGAATATTGTCGTGGCGGGCGGAACGGGCTCCGGAAAGACGACGCTCCTCAACCTGCTCTCCGGTTTCATTCCGGCGGATGAACGCATCGTGACCATAGAAGACGCGGCGGAACTCCGGCTTCAGCAGCCGCATGTCGTGCGGCTGGAGGCGCGTCCCGCGAACATCGAGGGCAGGGGCGCGGTGACGATACGCGATCTTGTGAAGAACAGCCTCCGCATGCGGCCGGACCGCATTATCGTCGGCGAATGCCGCGGAGGCGAAGCGCTGGACATGCTGCAGGCGATGAACACAGGGCATGACGGCTCGCTTACGACGGTGCACGCCAATTCGCCGCACGACGTGGTCTCGCGCCTGGAGACGATGGTGCTGATGAGCGGACTGGAACTGCCCTCGCGCGCCATCCGCGAGCAGATCGCCAGCGCGGTGGACATCATCATACACGAGTCGCGCCTGTCGGACGGTTCCCGCAAAGTCGTCGCGATTTCAGAAGTGACAGGGCTCGAGGGCGAGCGCATCGTCATGCAGGATCTGTTCGTTTTCGAGCAGACGGGATTGACGGAGGACGGTCATGTCGCCGGCGTGTTCAAGCCCACGGGGGCGATGCCGACATGGTTCGACCAGCTCGCCGGGCTCGGTTGGCGCGTGGATCCGCGCATGTTCGATCCCGAAGCGGACGTGCGCGCGCAGATCCAACGCGTCCGGAGGGGAATGCGGTGATCGCGTGGCTCATCTCGGGGCTTGTCGCGTTCGCTTGCGCAGGGCTCGCGTGGTACGTGCTCGCCGGAGTGAAAATCAAGCCGGGCTGGCAGAACGGCGCCTCGCCACTGGCGCGGTGGCTTGATGCGCGTCGCCGCCGGCGCTTCAACGAACAGCTTCCGGAGGCTCTCGCGACAATGACGAACGCGCTGCGGGCGGGCTTTTCGATCGCGCAGGCTTTCGCGTCCGTCGTCGAGAGAGGCGAAAAGCCGATGAGCGAGGAGTTCGCCATCTTGATACGCCAGATGCAGGTCGGCATGGGCTTCGAGGACGCACTGAATTCCATGACGGCGCGCGTAGGCTCCGACGATCTCGCGCTCGTCACGACGGCGCTTTTGGTCAGCCGGAAGACGGGCGGGAACGTGACGGAGATTTTCGACAAGATCTCGGAGACGATCCGCGGACGCATGAAGATCGAACGCAAGGTTCGCACG
>DJRS01000033.1 GCA_002440145.1 Verrucomicrobia bacterium UBA6354 | reverse complement strand
GGGGTCTTCGCCTACACGGTCAACCCCGACACCCCGTCCCGCCCCGGACAAACGTTCTTCTCGTGGCTGCAAGAAGTCTTTCCCATAGGCACGAAAAGGGAGTTCCTCTCCGCCGGCTTCG
Source organism: Verrucomicrobia bacterium UBA6354 (assembly GCA_002440145.1). GTDB lineage: Bacteria > Verrucomicrobiota > Kiritimatiellia > RFP12 > UBA1067 > UBA1067. Next base: position 5,233 of record DJRS01000033.1, on the reverse strand, counting down.
ATTTCAGCCGTTTGACGGCAACCGCATGCGTGCTTCCCGCCGGAAGCAAAGTCCACGAACCCGATTCCTGCCTTCCTACTGCGATTTCTAGGTTTATCTACAAATTGCCGCTGTTTTGCCCAAAATCGCGCACGAGCTCTTTCGTAAACAATGCCGCGCCGTGCGCATTCAAATGATTGATATTCTGCCAAAAAGCCTCCGAATCGTTCCATTCCGTGTAATCCAGCATGCGAAGGTTGAACTGCCGCCGCAACTGGTCGCACGCGGCATGGTAACTGGACAGCACTTCCGGACGATACCCCTTCCGCAAAACTTTGTGCACAGGCATTTTCACAAGGACCACTTCCAGTCCATTGGATCGCGCCGTGCGGACAAACGACGCGCTTTGCCGGAGAACGCTGCTTTTCTGCGCCCCGGAAACTTCACATTGAAGGCGCAGAAACTCCTGCAACTGGTCCCTCACCTTGGCCGGGTTTTCCATAAATTCACAGGTATCGATCGGCTCGAACCGACCGGCGGCGTCAGACAGGAACTTTTTCTTTCTGGAAAACAGGCTTTGCGTGAATTTTCGCAGGCGCTTGGGAATCTCCGCCTGAAAGAACAATGAATAAACATTCTCCCCTTCGCGCATAGGGCACGTTTCCCGCAGCTCGGGATGCAAAATCCAGAGAAATGCCTTGCTGCGCTCCGAATTGCCGATCCGTCCGTCCCGGGGCATGCAGAACTTGGTCGTGGACAGGCCGAGCAGAACTGTCTTGAGTTGACCGGGGTGACGTTTTGCAAGATCTTTCAGCCGCACCTCTCCTGCGGCCATTCCCATCCCCGCCGCGGAACGATTGGCAAAATGCGGAAAATAGGCGGGGTCGATCCCCAGGCTAGTGATGGAATCGTCCGAAGCCGTTATCGTCACGCCGGGCGGCAGCGCCAAATCGCGATAATACGTCTTTACTTCGACAAAGTACATGAAAACCGCCAATACGCCGAGCGGCAGCGGGATAAGGCTCGCCCCCAGGATCCGAATCAAAAATCGTTTCATATCGTCCGCCGCCCTTCAGAATTGGAAATAGATGAAACTCTGGTTCGCCCCGCGCATGAGGATGATCGTCCAAACCAAAAGCACGTACAACGTCCAACGGACAACCGTATTCTTCGGCCACAAAGCGCATTCAAAGTCCTTGTTCCGGTTGATCCACTCCACCGTGAACAGCGCGACGATCCACGGCAAACTGTGCCGGAAGGCTTTCGAGGCGAGTTTGTTCGAAATTTCACCCGGCGCAAAGGTGAAAATGGACCCCAGCCAGGAGAAGGCCGTCGTGATGTCGGGGGCGCGGAAGAATGTCCATGCGAAAACGACCAGGGCAAAAGTGGCGACAATGGACGGAATCTGCGAGAAACGCCATTCATTGTCGACATGCCTGCGGTTGCGGTTCGTCAACAGGAGCGGCAGAAAACAAAGCGCATGCACGAAGCCCCAGAGAACAAACGTCCAGTTGGCGCCGTGCCACAAACCGCTGACAAGAAATACGGCAAACGTATTGCGCACACGCTTCAGCTTGCCGCACCGGCTGCCGCCGAGCGGAATGTAAAGATAATCCCTGAACCAGGTATTGAGCGAAATATGCCAACGGCGCCAGAACTCCGCGATGTCGCGCGAAAAATAGGGGATGTTGAAATTGCGCCTCAATTTGACGCCGAACAGCTTCGCGCATCCTATGGCGATGTCGGAGTAGCCCGAGAAATCGCCGTAGATCTGGATCGAGAAGAGGAATATTCCGGTCAGGATCGCAAGTCCGCCCGACCCGGGGTTCCCCAGCAGCGAATCGGCGTAACGGGCGCAGTTGTCCGCCACGACAACCTTCTTGAAGAACCCCCAAAGCATCTGCCGGCAACCGGACACGGCGTCTCCATAGTCGAAACGGCGCGGTGCGAGAAACTGCGGCAGCAGATTTGAGGCGCGCTCGATAGGCCCCGCCACAAGTTGCGGAAAGAAGCTTATAAACGCCAAAAACGCCACAATATCGCGCGTGGGCCTCATGCCGCGATAGACGTCGATTACGTAGCCAAGCGCCTGGAAAGTGTAGAACGATATGCCCACCGGGAGGATAATGCGCAGCGCGACACCCTGCGTCTCCAATCCGAACAGGGCCAGAAAATCCACGGCGGAACCGACAAAGAAATCAAAATACTTGAAGAATCCCAAAATACCGAGATTCACGACAAGAGCAAGAGAAACCAAGACTCGCCCCTTCCAAGCCGCGGGACGCCCCTTGAAGCCGTCTATTTTGGAAACAAGAAGCCCGCTGGCGAAGCTCCACAGGCTCGTAAAGGACATCAACAGCAAGAATCGCCAATCCCACCAACCATAGAAGACATAACTGGCGACTACGACAAACAGGTTCTGAAGCCACAGCTTGCGCGAGAAAACAAACCAGTAGCCGGCAAAAGCAAGCGCCAAAAACAACGGGAACTCAAATGAATGGAAAAGCATATCCTGTACCGGCGCTTAGATTTTTTTGTCTATTGCGACTTCTCTTCGGCCGTCCAGCCTCCGAATTCCGACCCTGCAAAGAACAACGCCCAACCTGCCGAATGCCGCGCCAACTAGAGAACGGAAAGAAAAATCCCTGTCCCGCAGCACTTTCGGCGCGAACTTCGCCAGGCGCCCGCTTGCGCGGCCGTCCTCGATTTTGGCGACGGCCTTTTCTATTGAATCCCATGCCACCTCGCCCAAGTCCGCCAGATTGCAGTTCCACCATTCCAGGCGCGTCAATCTTGCGATCATTTGCCCGCTAAACCTGTAGCGGATGATCTTCGCCGGGACGCCGCCCACGATCGCATAGGGCGGCACGTCTTTTGTGACGACCGCTCCTGCACCGACGATCGCCCCGTCGCCTATTCGCAGGCCGCCCATTATCGTCGCGCCTTCGCCAATCCAGACGTCGTGGCCGATATGCGTCTGCCGTCCGCCGTGCGCATCCGCGAATGTCTTCGTCCGGACGCGCCCCGTAAGTCTGTCCCATCCATGGAAATCGGGGAAATACTGCCGCGGCGAAACCGAAAGCCAATCGGTTGGATGCTGGGGAAGACCGATGTTTACGTTCTTGGCTATGCTGCAATAGCGACCTAGGGCTACATTGGAAATGCGACCCTCGCCTGCGCCGCCATCTATCGTCGTGAACGCGCCAACCTGCACCGGCGTCTTGAGGTTGACCGCGCCGCCGATCATGCACGGCGTCTCGAACCGGCATTCCGGGCAGATTTTCCGCTTCCCGGAGACAAAATCCACCCCTGTCAGTCCGTTCAGCCAACGGGCAGTCCGTCTATTCAGCCGCAATGTTCTGTATGCCATGTTCTGTCGTGCACGCGTTCTGTGCGCGTCGATTCTTCGACATCTCGCCCAAGGAGACGTTCGAAGCCAGCCCAGTAGCGTCAAACTCCCCCCAAGACTCCTTTATTATACCATATTTTACGCTCATATGGGCGATGTTTTTCGGTCCGCAGGACTTTTCATCACCCCCCGTACGCCGCGAGCTGGCGGTAGCACTCGTAGGCGGCGATGGACGCGGCGTTGGCGAGGTTGATGGAGCGCGCGAAAGGTCCGGGCATGGGGATCCGGAAGAGGTCCGCGGCGTATTTTTCGTAGAAGGGCTTGGGCAGGCCCGAACTCTCGTTGCCGAAAACGAGCGCGTCCCCCGGCGCGAACCGGCAGGCGTAGAGCGAGCGGGTGCCGCGGGTGGAGAGGAAGAAGAGGCGCTTGGGGGCGGCGGCCTGGAGGTACTCCTCCCATGTATCGTGCACAGAGAGGCGCAAATGGGGCCAGTAGTCCAGCCCCGCGCGGGCGATCAGCCGGTCGTCCAGCCGAAAGCCGAGCGGTTTCACGAGGTGGAGCGGCATGTCCAGCCCCACGCAGAGGCGTCCGATCGCCCCGGTATTGTGGGGGATTTCGGGCCGCAGGAGGACGAGCGAGAACATCACAGGTTCGCGAAGGGGTTGCACGAGAAGCCCGAACTGCCCTTGGGCGCGAAGGAGGTCTGCCGCCGGGGACGCGTGCCGCCCGCAGTCCCGCCGCCGTGTCCGCCGCCGGACGCCCCGCCGATGACCGGGTGGGTCTTGGCGGAAAGCGAGATGCGCCCGCGGGCCTTGTCCACGCCGATGACGGTCACTTTGAGCCGGTCGCCCGCTTTGACGACGCTCGCCGGGTCCGTCAGGTAGGTGTCGCTCAGTTCCGACAGGTGCACGAGTCCGTCCTGGTGCACGCCGATGTCGACGAACGCGCCGAACGCGGTCACGTTCGTGACGACGCCTTCCAGTTTCATGCCTTCCTTGACGTCCTCGATTTTCGTGACGTCCTCGCGGAACTTGGGCGGCTCGAAGACGGCGCGCGGGTCGCGTCCGGGCTTGGCGAGTTCGCCCACGATGTCCTTCAGGGTGGGTTCGCCCACGTCGCTTGTGATGTAGCGGCGCACGTCGATTTTCTTCGCCGCGGCGGGGTTGCCCACGAGCTCGCCCAGCCCCACGCCGAGATCGGCGGCCATGCGCACGACAAGCGCGTAGCGTTCGGGGTGCACGGCGGAGGCGTCCAGCGGATTGGCCGCGCCGCGGATGCGCAAGAAGCCGGCGCACTGTTCGAAGGCCTTCGCGCCCAGTCCCTTGACATGCTTGAGTTCTTCGCGGCTCTTGAACGCACCGTGTTCGTCGCGCCAGGCCACAATCGCTTGCGCGAGCGCCGGCCCCACGCCCGAGACGCGCTCCAGCAGAGGGGCGCTCGCCGTATTCAGTTCCACCCCCACGCCGTTTACGCAGCTCACGACCACTTCGTCCAGCTTGGCGGAAAGGAGCGGCTGGTGCACGTCGTGCTGGTACTGCCCCACGCCAATCGCCTTCGGGTCGATCTTCACGAGTTCCGCCAGCGGATCCTGCAGGCGGCGGCCGATGGAAATGGCGCCGCGCACGGTCAGATCGAGGTCCGGGAACTCCTTGCGGGCGATTTCGCTCGCCGAATACACGCTCGCCCCCGCCTCGGAGACGCTCACCACGATCGGGATGGGGATTTCCGGATGCTGCGCGTGCAGCTTCTTCAGGGTTTCGCGGCAGAAGGCTTCCGTCTCGCGTCCGGCCGTGCCGTTGCCGATGGCGATCGCCTCGGGACGGTACTTGTTGACGATGAGGGCGAGGGTGCGGGCGGCTTCGTCGGCCTTCTGTTGGGGGAAGATGACGGTTTTGCCGAGATATT
>DJRS01000057.1:8238-10733 GCA_002440145.1 Verrucomicrobia bacterium UBA6354 | reverse complement strand
ACTCCGAGGGGCGGCAAAAGGCTTCCCTAACGTTCCGCACAAGGCTTCGCGCGTCCCGCCCAGACTTTTGCCGAGAGGTCCCCCAAATCCTGCCCATCCTGCAAATCCTGTCCAAAACGCACTTCTCCGTGTCGCTGTGCCTTTGTGGCTCTGTGTTGAAACTCGTCAGGTCCTCTGTCCCCTAATCTGCAATTCTACAACTCTACACGGCTAAATTCATCTCACGCAGAGATGGGGCGGGTGTCTCGCGGCAGGGGTGTGCTTTCCCAGGATGTTTTACCTAGGGACGGCGCGTCTTATTTATGGTATAATATAGGACGCATACGGAAAAGGAGATTGTGCGCATGACACTGACGGATATCAGTTGGGAGGCTTTCAAAAGTCTCAAACCAGAGGAGAAAAAGCCTTATTTGGCGTGTCCAAACGGCGGCGGGATGCCGTACCACACGCTTTTCGCACAGCAATTCGACCGGAATCTCATCGAACGGCTCTGCGCGCTCGCCAACCGCATCCGCTTCATCAACAAATCGCGCGAAGGGGCGCTCTTCCTGAAGAGCATACTCGCCCACAAACGGGCGATGCTCTACTTCTCGCAGCCGTCGTCGCGCACCTTCCTCTCGCATCTCGCCGCCTGCCAGATTCTGGGGCTGACCACCGGGTCCGTGCGGGACGCGGCGACGTCCTCGGAGTTCAAGGGCGAGACGAAAGAGGACTCCATCCGCACGTTTTCGTCCTATTTCGACATGATCATCATGCGCTCGCCCGAGCAGGGGCTGGCGGAAAAGATGGCGTGGGAGCTGTCGAACTCCTCGCGCCCCGTCCCGATCCTGAACGCGGGGTCCGGCAAGGACCAGCACCCGACGCAGGCGCTGCTGGACATCTACACGCTCATCCGCTCGTTCGAGGACAAAGGCGGGCTGGAAGGGCGCACGGTCACGTTCTGCGGCGACTTGATGCGCGGGCGCACGGTGCGTTCGCTCAGCTATCTTCTGACGAACTTCAAGAACGTGCGGCAGATCTTCGTCGCCCCGCCGGAACTGCAGGTCCCCGCGGACGTCGTGATGACGCTCGCCAAGAAGGGCGTGGACTTCGAGGTGTCGGACGATCTGCGGCGCGCGGTCAAGGAGTCCGACGCGGTCTACATGACGCGCATCCAGGACGAGTGGGATTCCTCGAAGGGGGCTTCGGCGAAGATCGACAATTCCAAGTACAAATTCGGGGCCGAAGAGCTCAAATTGCTCAAACCGGACGGCATCATCATGCACCCCTTGCCGCGGCGCGACGAAATCGCCACGTGTTGCGACCGCGATCCGCGCGCCATGTACTGGCGGCAGATGCGCAACGGCATGTGGATTCGCGCGGCGCTCATCGCGGCGACGTTCGGCTACGAGAACGAAATCAACACGTGTGGCTACTGAGAGCAATCCATGAATGTAGTAAGTTTGGTAGGACGGCCCAATACGGGGAAGAGTGCGCTTTTCAACCGCCTGGCGCGCAAGCGCGTGGCGATCGTCTTCGACCAGCCGGGCGTGACGCGCGACCGGGTGACGCGTGAAATCGCGCTGCGCGACCGGCGCGTGATGCTGGTGGATACGGGCGGCATCGCCTTCGACAAGCACGTCACGCACGATCCGCTCGACAGCGAGACCCGGGCGCAGGCGGAACTGGCCGTCGAAGATTCGGCCGTATGCGTCATCGTCGTCGATGCGCGCGCGGGCATCACGCCGCTGGATACGGAAGTCATCCGCCGCGTGCGGGAGTCGGGCGTCCCCTGCGTGATCGCCGCCAACAAGTGCGACCGGGGCGACGACGACCATCTGGCGGTCGAGTTCGAGCGTTTCGGCCTGCCGGTCTACGCCGTCAGCGCCGAGCACGGGCGCGGCATGGACGAGCTCATCGGCGCGATTGTCGCGAAACTGCCGCCCGCCGCGGCGGAAGAAACGGCCTCGCGTCCCCTGCGCGTCGCGATCGTGGGGCGGCCCAACGCCGGAAAAAGTTCCTACATCAACCGTCTTCTGAATGCGCCGCGCGTGATCGTCTCGTCCATCCCCGGCACGACGCGCGACGCGGTCGAAGTGCCTTTCGCGATCGGCACGGGGCCCGAGGCGCGGCGCTACATGCTCGTGGACACCGCCGGCATGAAGCCCCACACGAAGATGAGCAAGACGAGCGTGGACAATTTCTCGCTCTTCCGCAGCGAACAGGCGATCGAGGAGGCGGACGTCGTGCTGCTCGTCATGGACCCCACGCTCGGCCCGACCCTCCAGGACAAGCGCATCGCCGGCAAGATCCTCGACGCGCACCGCGCCTGCGTCATTTTGATGAACAAGTGGGATATCGCGACGGAACAGGGGATCACCGAGACGAAAGCGACGGAAGCGATCCGGGCCATGATGCCGTTTCTGAACTTCGCGCCGCTGGTCTACTGCTCCAACAAGTCGGGCTACAACATCCGCCGGACGGTGGACGCGATAGACCGTGCCGCGGCGAGCGCC
>DJRS01000057.1:0-8165 GCA_002440145.1 Verrucomicrobia bacterium UBA6354 | reverse complement strand
ATGGTGCGCGGCAAGCGCCTGAAGATCTACTACGGGCTGCAGGTTTCGACGAATCCCCAGACCATCCGGCTCTTCGTGAACGATCCGAAGCTGGTCACGCCGGCCTATTTGAGCTACATCGAAAAGAACATCCGGGCCCGTTTCGGGCTCGAGGGAGCCCCGTTGCGCATCTTTCTCAAGGCGCGCTCCCGCAAGGGCGAGACTCCGGCAACCGAGAAGAAGCAGTAAAGAAAATGGAAAATGACCTGAAGAATCCGCCCAACAACGCGGAGGCGGAACGCGCCGTACTGGGCAGCATCCTTTTGGACACCGCCGGCGGAGACGAAGACCGCGTCATGGATCTTTGCCTTACGGGCGGCGTCACGGACAATTCGTTCTACGACACGCGCAACCGCACGGTATTCGGCGCCATGAAGACGCTGAACGCCGCGGGCAAGCCGTTGGACGCCATAAGCCTCATCGAAGCCTTGCGCACGGCGGGCACGCTCGAGGCGGTCGGTGGCGTCGCCTACGTGCAGTCGCTTGTGGACCAGACGCCGACTTCCGCGCACGCCGAGCACTATATCCATATCGTCCGCGACAAAGAGATGCGCCGCACGATGATCGAGCGCGCGACCAAAGTCGTCGGGCGCTGCTACGACGAGAACCAGTGGCCCGATCCCCAGGCGGTGCTGGGGTATGCCGAGAAGACCTTCCTGGAAATAGGCCAGAACGCGACCGGCACGATGGCGTGGGACCGTGCGGTAGACGAGAGCTTCGGCGCGATCAACCGCATGTTTTCGGCGGACGGGAACCGCCTGGAAGGGCTCTCGACCGGGCTGCGCTATCTGGACGAGAAGCTGCAGGGCCTCAAGAAGGCGGAAATGATCGTCATCGCCGCGCGCCCGTCCGTGGGCAAGACGTCGCTCGCCATGAACATCGCCGAATGCGTGGCGCTCGGGCGCGACCTCAACAACGAGCCGATCAAGTCCGACAACGGCAAGCGCCATCCGGTCATGATTTTCTCCCTGGAAATGCCGATCGAGGCGCTGACGAAGCGCATGATCGCCGGACGCGCCCAGCTGAACATGTGGAAGCTGAACCGCAACCTCGTGCCGAAGAGCGAGCGCGACATGCTGAGCCAGAACCTTTTCCAGGCCACGGGCGATCTGCGCAACGCGCCCATCTACGTCGACGACGCCGCGGGGCTCGACATCATGGATCTGCGCGCGCGCGCACGCCGCATGAAGAAAGCGCACGGCATCGAGCTCATAGTCATCGACTACCTTCAGCTTTGCACCTGCCGCGAAGCCGCGCGCCAAGCCAGCCGGCAAATCGAAGTCAGCATGATTTCGCAGCAGATAAAGGCGATGGCCAAGGAGTTGGGAATCCCCGTGATCGTCCTCTCGCAGCTCTCTCGCGCGAACGAACAGCGCGGCGACAAGTCGGAGAAGCCGAAACTCTCGGACTTGCGCGATTCGGGCGCGATCGAGCAGGATGCGGACGTCGTCTTCCTGCTTCGACGCCCCTCGCGCACGGCGTCGGACAAGGAGTCGGACGACAAGACGCTCGCCATCATCGACGTGGCGAAGAACCGCAACGGCGAGACGGGCGAGGTGCGCGTCAACTTCTTCGCCGAATTCACGCGCTTCGGCGACCGCGAGCCGGAGTCGAAGAACGTCACGAACTTCACCTCCTCCGAGGAAGCTCCGGAAGGTCCGGCGAGTTCCCGCTACCGTCCTGCTTTCGTGCAGGACCCGCTCGCCTGAGAGCGTCCGGGCGAACAGGCAATCCGCTCCCTGCGCTCTTGTGCGATTGCCGTGCGTCCGCCTCTCTGCGCGACGGGACATCCATCGCGCAGAGAGCGAAGAAATCTCGCGCAGAGGAAAGCAGGGGCGCAGGGGGGGGGGACGTACATCTTCGTGCGCCGCGAAGCGGCTGCGGTTCCGGTTTGTCCAATACGATGGTGTACGCCTTCCTTATCAGGTCTCGTCGGAATGCCTATGCCGTTGCGCCGGGACTGTCGCGCGGCGCAAAAAGGGCGGAAATGCAGACAAGAGCGGTTTCCGCATCTTTGGCGGTCTAAAGACTCTGTTTCCTCTCTGCGTGCAGCCCAGCCAAAGCCCGGCACAAAAAAAGACGCGGTGGGGAGCATCCCGTCCGCGTCTTTTTTGAGTAAGGTCGCAAAGCTCAGCAAACGCCCTGCGCCACCATGGCGTCCGCCACCTTGACGAAGCCGGCGATGTTCGCGCCCATGACGTAGTTGCCCTTGTGGCCGTACTTCGCCGCAGCCTCGTAGGCGTTGTCGTGGATGGACTTCATGATGCCCTTGAGCTTGTTGTCCACTTCCTCGGCCGACCAGGAGAGGCGCTCGGAGTTCTGGCTCATTTCGAGACCCGACGTCGCCACGCCGCCCGCGTTGGACGCCTTGCCCGGGCTGAACATGATCTTCGCGTGGAGGAACTTCTCGATGGCCTCCGGCGTGGACGGCATGTTCGCGCCCTCGCCCACGAGCTTGCAGCCATGCTTGAGCAGGTAGTCCGCATCCTCGCCGTTGAGTTCGTTCTGGCGCGCGCAGGGGAACGCCGCGTCAATCTTGTCGGCGATCTGCCAGCTGTTCGCGCCGGCGTAGAACTTCACGCCCTTCGTTTCCTTGGCGAAATCGGCGAGTTCGCCGCGCGTCACGTTCTTGAGGACCATGATGTCCTTGAGCATCTGCTCCGTCAGGCCGTCCTCGACGTAAATCGCGCCCGAGCGGTCGGAGAGGGTCAGCACCTTGGCGCCGAGCTGCATGAGCTTTTCGGCCGCGAAGGACGCCACGTTGCCCGAACCGGAAATGACGCACTTCTTGCCTTCAAACGTCTCGCCATTGACCGCGAGCATGTTCTGTGCGAAATAGATGTCGCCGTAGCCCGTCGCTTCCGGACGGATCAGCGAGCCACCGAAGCTCAGTCCCTTGCCCGTGAGCACGCCCGTCCACTCGTTCGCCAGGCGCTTGTACTGCCCGAACATGTAGCCGATTTCGCGTCCACCCACGTTCATGTCGCCCGCCGGCACGTCCGTGTCCGGACCGATGTGGCGGAAGAGTTCCGTCATGAAGCTCTGGCAGAAGCGCATGACTTCCGCGTCGCTGCAGCGCTTGCCCGGCGTGTGGGGGCTCTGCTTGGGGTCGAAGTCGCTGCCGCCCTTGCCGCCGCCCATGGGGAGTGTCGTGAGGGAGTTCTTGAAGACCTGCTCGAAGGCGAGAAACTTCAGAACGCCGAGATTGACGGTCGGGTCGAAACGCAAGCCGCCTTTGTACGGCCCGATGGCGCTGTTCATCTGGACGCGATAGCCGCGGTTGACGCGGATGACGCCCTTGTCGTCCACCCACGGAACGCGGAACATGATCACGCGCTCCGGTTCGACCATGCGTTCGAGAATGGCATTCTCTTCATACTGCTTATTGGCCTTCAACACCGGGTCGAGGGTCGTCAAAACTTCGTCCACCGCCTGGATGAACTCAGGTTCGTTTGCGTTCTTCGCCTTCACAGAGGCGAGCACCGAGTCAACGTACTTGCTCATTTATATCCTTATAGTTTCAATTTGTGTAAACACTGTAAAGTTTTATTAGCACAGAATGTGCCAATCAGTGTTTTGGTGGCTGAAATGCCGATATTATTACATTTGGTGTAATCGGCCTTGCGCCCATTTTACATTACATTCACAAGATGTATTTGACTCGGAGCGGCTCTTTGCCCGTCCGTCAAGCCGCGCAGGGCGTGTTACAAGCAAGGCGAAGGAGTTTCAAGGTGTCTTGTGTTTCAGACTCCATAGTGTCGATAAGTTTCTGAAAATACCCCCTTGAATAAACACAAGATTTAGTGTATCATATTAGGCTCACGCACAACGTATAGGTGCTTGGATGCCTGTGGCGTGCGCGAGAACAGTCAAAGTTGAGCAAAAATCGAAGAAAAGAGCCTAGAATGAAGCAGATGAAGATTATCAAGCGAAGCGGTCAGGAAGTGGATTTCGACATTGACAAGATTGCCAATGCCATCCGCAAAGCTTCCCAGGCGGTGGATTGTCGCTTTGCTCTGACGGAAGGGCGCATCAAACTAATCGCCGAGGAAGTCGCCGGCGTCTGCGAGGCGCGCGACCGCGCCATGACGGTCGAGGAGATCCAGGATGTCGTCGAGAACAAGATCATGGAAATGGGCTCCCACGAGATCGCCAAGCGCTACATCGTCTACCGTTACAAGCGCGCGCTCGCCCGCAAGGCCAACACGACCGACCAGCAGATCCTGACGCTGATCGAGAACAACAACGAGGATGCCAAGCAGGAGAACTCGAACAAGAATCCGACCATCAACTCCGTCCAGCGCGATTACATGGCGGGCGAGGTGTCGAAGGACGTCTCCGCGCGCATTCTGCTTCCGTCCGACATCGTGGAAGCCCACCGTCTGGGCATAATCCACTTCCACGACATGGACTACTATGCCCAGCATATGCACAACTGCGACCTCGTGAACCTGGAGGACATGCTTCAGAACGGCACGGTCATTTCGGGCACGATGATCGAAAAGCCCAAGAGTTTCTCCACGGCCTGCAACATCGCCACCCAGATCATCGCGCAGGTGGCGTCCAACCAGTATGGCGGGCAGTCCATCTCGCTCACGCACCTGGCGCCGTTCGTCGAGGTCTCGCGCCAGGCGATCGCGAAGGATTTGGCGGCGGAGTGCGCGCTCGGCAATGTGCAGATGGACAAGGACGTGTTCGACAAAATCGTCGAGAAGCGCGTGCGCAAAGAGATCCAGAAGGGCGTCCAGACCATCCAGTACCAGGTCGTGACGCTGATGACGACGAACGGGCAGGCTCCGTTCGTCACGGTCTTCATGTACCTGGGCGAGGCGCGCAACGAACGCGAACGGGCGGATTTGGCGCTTATTATAGAGGAGGTCCTCAACGAGCGCATCCTCGGCGTCAAGAACGAGAAGGGCGTATACATCACGCCGGCGTTCCCGAAGCTCATCTACGTCCTGGAGGAACAGAACATCAACCCCGGCGCGCCATACTGGTATTTGACGGAACTCGCGGCGAAGTGCACGGCCAAGCGGCTCGTGCCCGACTATATCAGCGAGAAGAAGATGAAGGAGTACAAGGTGGACAAGAACGGCGAAGGGCACTGCTTCACCTGCATGGGTTGCCGCTCGTTCCTGACGCCCTACATCGAGCCCGAGACGGGCAAGCCCAAGTATTACGGGCGTTTCAACCAGGGCGTCGTCACGATCAACCTTCCCGACGCGGCGCTTTCGGCGCGGCACGACCTGACCGAGTTCTGGCGGATCCTGGAAGAGCGCCTCGAGCTCTGCCACAAGGCGCTGCGTTGCCGCCACGAACGCCTTTCGGGCACGCTTTCGGACGCCGCGCCCATCCTGTGGCAGTACGGCGCGCTGACGCGCCTGCCCAAAGGGACGGTCATCGACAAGTATCTGCACGGCGGCTACTCAACCCTGTCGCTCGGCTACGCCGGCCTTTGGGAGTGCGTCTATGCGCTCACGGGGCACAAGCTCACCGAGCCGGAAGGCGAGGAGCTGGGTCTGGCCATCATGCGCAAACTCAACGATTTCACCGCGAAGTGGAAAGCCGCGGAGGATATCGACTATTCGCTCTACGGCACGCCGCTCGAATCGACGACCTACAAGTTCGCCAAGTGCCTGCAAAAGCGTTTCGGCGTCGTGAAGGGCGTCACGGACCGCAACTACATCACGAACTCCTACCACATCCACGTGACGGAGCCCGTGGACGCGTTCACGAAACTGGCGACCGAGGCGAAGTTCCAGCGTCTCTCCCCCGGCGGGGCAATCTCCTATGTGGAGGTCCCCAACATGCAGAACAACATCCCGGCGGTTCTGGACATCATGCGCTTCATCTACGACCACATCATGTATGCGGAACTCAACACCAAGAGCGACTATTGCCAGGTTTGCGGTTACGACGGCGAGATCCAGATCGTGAAGGACGATACGGGCAAGCTCGTCTGGCGTTGCCCCAAGTGCGGCAACATGGACGAGTCGAAGCTGAACGTGGCGCGTCGCACCTGCGGGTACATCGGCAGCCAGTTCTGGAACCAGGGGCGCACGCAGGAAATCAAAGAACGCGTCCTTCACGTGTCGTGAACTACGCGGCGATACGGACGTTCGACATCGCGAATGGAGAGGGTGTGCGCGTATCCCTCTTCGTTTCGGGTTGCACCCACCGCTGCAAGGGCTGTTTCAATCCCAAGCAGTGGGATTTCGCCTTCGGCCAGCCGTTTACCCGGGAAACCGAGGACGCTCTGCTGGACGCCCTCGACAACCCCTACATCGCCGGACTCTCCCTCTTGGGCGGCGAACCCATGGAACCGGCGAACCAGGCCGCCTTGCGTCCCTTTCTGGAACGCTTCCGTGCGCGTTTCGGCGCGACAAAGACGCTCTGGATCTACACCGGCTGCGTCCTGGAGACGGACCTCCTCGCCCCCTCGCGTTGGCGCACGGCGGATACGGACCCCATTCTGCGCCTGACGGACGTGCTCGTGGACGGGCCATTCATAGAGGAACTCAAGGACATCTCCCTGCGCTTCCGCGGCAGTTCGAACCAGCGCATACTGAAATTGCGGGACGGTCGTCCGGTCGCCTGCGGCTAGGGCACCGAAACGGACCGGGTGGGTCGCATGGCATTTTCGAACCGCATGCAAAGCGTCTTCGAACGCATTCTGGACGTCCTGTGGCCGCGGATATGCCCCATTTGCGGAAATCTCTCCGACCGGCCCGGACGGACCGTCTGTTCCGCCTGCCTCATGCGTCTGCCCTTTGTCGAGCAGAACGCCGGGTGCTGCCGCGTGTGCGGGCGTCCCGTCGCGGAATTGCGCGCGGCGTATCTCTGCGAAGACTGCCGGTGCCACAAGCCGCGTTTCGACCGCGCCGCGACGGCTCTCCACTATACGGGCCTGGCGCGCGGCCTGGTCAAAAGATACAAATACTACGGACAATTCCTGCTCTTGGACGATTTCTGCGATTGGCTCGAAGGGGCCGCGCGCGCACGCTTTGCGGTGGAAGCCGTCGACTGTATCGTCCCCATGCCCATGACGCTCTGGCACCGCATCGCGCGCGGCTATAGCCCTGTGTCCTATCTGGCCGGGAAAATGTCCAAGCGCCTCGCGCGGCCGTGCCTCCGTCATGTCCTCGCGCGTGCGCATTTCCCCGGACGCCAGGCCGGTTTGCGCGAGGAAGCGCGCCGCCGAAACGTGAAAGGGACGTTCAAAGTGCGCCGCCCGGACGCCGTCCGGGGCCGGACCGTTCTCCTTTTGGACGACGTCCTGACGACAGGCGCGACGCTCTCGGAAGCCGCCGCGGCCCTGAAACGGGCGGGCGCGCGCTGTGTCCTTGCGGTGACGCTTGCGCGCAGTTTCCGCGGTTGAACCACCCCTCCGGCGCGGGAAACGCGTCCGCGGCGCATATTGCCACCCGGGCGTGGATTTTGTATAATACCCCCAGAAGGACAGGTACGGCCCGGATGGCCGTTTCGGGCGGAAAGGAGAAAAATGAAAAGAGCGATTCTTTTGGTCGGCATGCTCGCGGGCGCGGCAGTTGCGGGAAGCGCGGCAGAAAATGACGCGGTTTACCGGGATGCGCTCGGACGCCGGCAGGGTACGGCGCAGACCGACCGGTCCGGCAGGACAACCTACCGGGACAATCTCGGACGTCGGCAGGGTACGGCGTCGACCGACCGGTCCGGAAAGACCACCTACCGGGATAATCTGGGGCGCATCCAGGGATCCTCTTCGACCGACCGGTACGGCAAGATCACTTTCCGCGACGCGCAAGGGCGCATCCAGGGTTCCTCTTCGACCGACCGGTCCGGAAAGACCACCTATCGCGACGCGCAGGGGCGAATACAAGGATCCTCTTCGACCGACCGCTCCGGGAAGACCACCTACCGGGACGCGCAAGGACGCATCATCGGCACGAAGCGGTAATTCTGGAAATCGCAGTAGAAAGGCTGGAATCGGAGCCGGGGCGGGAAGGGGTCGGGATTAACCGTGCCGGCGAAGCCCCCTGTCCTGTCCGGCTGCGCGGCGTTACGAACAGACGGAATTCTCGTGCCCATGAGAATAGATTCTCGTGCCGATGAGAAAAAATTCTCATGGGCATGAGAATTTTTTCTCA
>DJRS01000161.1 GCA_002440145.1 Verrucomicrobia bacterium UBA6354 | reverse complement strand
GCGGTCTGCGATTCGTCCTGGGAGGACATTCTCTGCGGCGTTTTGGAAGCCCACCCGAAAACCCTCAGCTACGTGAAGAACTGCAATCTCGGCTTTGACGTGCCGTACGTGCTCGGCGCGGAAAGCCGGACCTATCTGCCCGATTTCATCGTCCTCGTGGACGACGGGCACGGCGCGGCAGACCCGCTCCATCTCGTCGTCGAAGTCAAGGGCTACCGGTACGCCGACGCGAACATCAAAAAGCAGACCATGGAGGAGATGTGGATTCCCGGCGTGAACGCCGAGAAGCGTTTCGGCCGCTGGGCGTTCGTCGAGCTGAACGCGAACGATTTCCTGATGGACGGGTTCGGCGCCCCGGACGCGTTGCGCGAAAACTGCCGCGCCGCCTATGCGCAGGCGCTGGCCGGATTCGGAATAGAAGCTTAAAGGAGAGTGTATGGCCAAGAATTCCCCCAAGAAAGCCCCCCGGACCGAGGTTGCCGACTATTCGATGGACAAGGAGTATTCGCGTCCGAAGCTGCCGCCGGGCGAATACTCCGGCATCGCGCCGGAGAACCTGCCCGGCGTGGGTGAGATAAAGACCGTGAAGTATCCGCTCGGCCGGGAAGGGGCGGATCTGTCGGCCGAATTCGCCGCGCGCGATCCGGACCTCGACCCGCAGTACATCTGGCGCGGCAAGCGCCGCGGCGACCTCAACGAGCTGGAGGTCAAGGCGCCGATCATCTACCAGCAGGAGAAGATCTTCCCGCGCATGCTCATCGAGGAGATGAAGCGGCGGACGGCGATCCGCAAGAACGCCGCGGAGCCGCAGATGCAGCTCGGCGAAGGCGTGGAAGGGTTCGACCCCAATGTGCAACCGGGGTTCTACAACCACGAGGAAGGGTGGAAGAACCGCCTGATTCTCGGCGATTCGCTGCAGGTCATGGCGTCCCTCGCGGAAAACGAAGCGCTGCGCGGCAAAGTGCAGATGGTCTATTTCGACCCGCTCTACGGGATCAAGTTCAACTCCAACTGGCAGCCGACGACAAAGTCCACGAACGTGAAGGACGGCAACCGGGATGACATCACGCACGAGCCGGAGATGGTGAAGGCGTTTCGGGACACGTGGCACGACGGTGTCCATTCCTATCTCGGGTATCTGCGGGATCGGCTCGTCGTCGCGCGGGACCTGCTCGCCGAAAGCGGCAGCTGCTTTGTGCAGATTGGCGATGAAAACGTGCACAGGGTGCGCGCGGTGATGGACGAGGTGTTTGGGGAGGAGAACTATATTGCGACAATAAATTTTTCGACCACGTCTGGTTTCACGAGTTCGTTGCTAGATCGCGAGGGGGATATGATTATCTGGTGCTCTAAGAAGAGGAGTGCAGTAAAATATCGTCCTTTGTATCGCGTCAGGAATGTCTGCTTAGAGGATCAACACTATTCAACGGTAGAATGTGAAAATGGCTATTGTCGTCAGATTTCGGACGCAGAGCGAGTAGATAATTCGTTGATTCCAAATGGGGGAAGAGTTTATCGAGCTGGTGATGCTTCGTCGCAGGGGGGTGATGACGAACCGTTTCTTTTTAATGGTACTTTGTTTAAAGCGCCAAAGGGGCGACACTGGACTTCGGGCTTGGAAGGATTGAGACGTTTGAGCAAAGCAAATCGAGTGTTAGCAAGTGCAAATAACATTAGTGTTAAAAGATATGCTGATGATACGAATTTGATTCGGTACACAACAAATTGGTCGAATACCTCGTCTGGAAATACGCAACAAAAAGTTTACGTAGTTCAGACAAACACAAGAGTTATCCAGCGCTGCATGCTGATGACGACCGACCCGGGGGACTTGGTGCTTGACCCGACGTGCGGATCGGGGACGACGGCGTATGTAGCGGAGCAGTGGGGGCGGCGGTGGATCACGATCGACACGAGCCGGGTGGCGCTCGCGCTTGCGCGGACGCGGCTCATGACGGCGAAGTTTCCGTACTATCTGCTGGCGGATAGTGACGCGGGCGTGAAGAAGGAGATGGAAATCACCGGCAAGGCGATCGTCCGCGAGACGTACGGCAAGATCGCGCAGGGCTTCGTCTACGAACGCGTGCCGCACATCACACTGAAGTCGATCGCGAACAATGCCGAGATCGACATCATCTGGAAGAAATACGAGGACGCCTCGCTCAATTTGAGGAAGCAATTGGCGCAGCATGCGGGCGAATACAAGGGCGCGACGCCGGAAGAGTGGCAGGTCCCGTTCGCGGCCCCGCCCGGCTGGGACGACGCGGCGAAGGCGGCGCATGCGCAGTTCCTGGAGCTGAAGCGTGTGCGGCAGAAGGAGATTGACGCCTCCATCGCGCGCGTCGCCGAGACGGAATATCTCTACGACAAGCCGTATGAAGACAAGAAGCGCGTGCGCGTGGCCGGTCCGTTCACGGTCGAATCGGTCGCGCCGACGCGCGCGCTGATCGTGAATCCGGACGGCTCGACGACGGACCCGGTCTCCAAGATCGCCAAGGATATCGACTACGGCAACGGGGAGAACTATGTCGCGCGCATGATCGAGATTCTGCGCCGGTCGGGCGTCAAGCAGGCGAAGAAGGGCGACCGCATCACGTTCAATTCCGTGACCGCCTGGGCGGGCGGCAAGCACATCGCCGCCGAGGGGTGGACGGAAGCCGCCGAGAACCGCAAGACGAAGCATTTCGCCATCGCTTTCGGTCCCGAATTCGGCTCCGTCACCCGCCTGGACATGAAAGCGGCTACACGCGAGGCGATGGAAGGCGGTTTCGACGTCCTGCTCTATTGCGCCTTCAACTTCGAGGCGTACGTAGAGGAAGGGTCCGATAGTGCGTTCGGCAAGCTGAAGGTCCTGCACGCGCGCATGAACAGCGACCTTCACATGGCGGAAACCGACCTCAAGGATACGGGCAGCGGCAACCCGTTCATCATCTTCGGCGAGCCCGATATCGAGGTCAACACGGTAAAAGACACGGACGAACTGACCGTGACCATCAAGGGCGTGGATGTCTACGACCCTAAGAGCGACGAGGTCCGCAGCGACAACGCCGACGCGATCGACTGCTGGATGCTCGACACAGACTACAACGAGGAGGCGTTCTTCGCGCGGCATGTCTACTTCCCCGGACGCGACAAGGTCTACGACGCGTTCAAGAAGTTCCTCAACAACGACATCGATCCCGAAGAGTGGGCGAGCGTCGCCCAGACGACGTCGCGCCCGTTCCCCCGTCCGAAGAACGGGCGTATCGCCGTGAAAGTCATCAACCACTTTGGCGACGAAGTGATGAAGATCTTCAAGGTCTGAGCCATGCCGCTCATTGTCGCCCAATCGTTCATGAAGCAGCTCAAGCGCCTGACGGAGCGTGAGCAGGGGATGGTGTCGAACGCCGTGCTGGGGCTGCAGTTCGATCCCGCGGCCGCGCGGCACAATCTCCACAAGGTCGACGGCAACGCCGGCTGGTGGTCCGCGTACGTAAACGGCGACCTGCGCATCATTCTCCGTAAACAGATCGGCGGCAAGAGCCTGATGGTCGTCTGCTGGGCGGACCACCACGATGCGGCGTACAGGTGGGCGCGGAACCACGTGCTCAACCGGCATCCGGCGACCGGCGCCATGCAGCTCGTCGAAATCCCCGAAGTCGTCGCCGAAGCGCCCAAGGCCCGCGCGGAAACGCCGCGCGCGGCGCATCCGAAACTCCCGCCCTGCGAAAAGCTCGGCCTTTCGCGCGCGGACCTGCTGGCGTACGGCATCCCCGAGTTGTGGGTGGCGCGCGTCCTCCAGGCGAAGTCCGAAGACGAGCTGCTGGAAATCGGCGAGCATCTGCCGCCGGACGCCGTGGAAGCCGTCCTGAAGATCGCCGTCGGCGAGAAGCCGGAGGTTCCTTCGCCCGCGGAAACGGCGGCAGCAGGGGCGGTCGCCGCCCCGCCGTTCGAGTCGGCGCGCGAGAAGCAGGCGTGGTGGGTGGTCACGGACGACCAAGACCTCAAAGAAGCGCTTCGCTCGCTCGCCTGGGATACCTGGTGCGTCTATCTGCATCCGTCCCAGCGCGTAATCGCGGAGAAGACCTACAAGAGCGCCTATCGCGTCAGCGGCAGCGCGGGCACCGGCAAGACCGTCGTGGCGCTTCACCACGCGCGCCACATCCTGCGCACCCGACCGGACGCCATGGTTCTCGTCACGACTTTCTCCGAGAATCTGGCGGCCGATTTGAATTATCGCGTGGCGCCCCTGCTGCGTTCACGCGAACGTGAACGCTGCGACACCCGCACCTTCCGCGCGTTTGGTCTGGAGATCTTCGACAAAACCGAGCCGGGCCATCCGCATGTTCTGGAACCTTCCGAATTGAAGGAAATCGCAGAACGCGTCGTCGACGCGAATGCGGGGCTGCTCCCGAAAGGCATTCCGCCCGCATTCGCCCTCAGCGAGTTTGAGCGCGTCGTCGATACACGCGGGCTTGCCTCCTGGGAGGCGTACCGGGATGCGCTTCGCCGCAGCGTCCGGAGACGACTCTCCGAAGAACGGCGCGCGGCGTTGTGGAAGCTGTTCGAGATCGTCCGCCGCACGCTCAGACAGAACGGACAGATGACGGCGAACGAAATGTTCTGGCGATTGGCTAGGTTCTTCAAGGACCATCCCGATAGACCCCGCCTCTATACGCATATCGTGGTTGATGAATCGCAGGATCTCTGCGAGGCGGAGTTGGCGTTTCTCGGCGCCTATGCGCAGGGTGAAGGGTGCCTCTTCTTCGCCGGCGACATCGGACAGCGCATTATCCGCTATTCTTTCCCTTGGAAACCGTTCGGCATCGACCTTCGCGGCAGGAGCAAGGTTCTGAAGGTCAACTACCGCACGACGCGGCAAATCCGTTCCGTGGCGGATAGACTCATGGCAGACCAGATGACGGATGCGGACGACATTGTGCAGGAGCGCAAGGGGACGATTTCACTCTTGTCCGGTCCCAAGCCCGTCTTCAGACAGTTTGCCGACGTCGAGAGCGAAATCGACGGCGTCGCCGAATGGCTTGACAAGCTCCAAAGCGAACAGCATGTCGAATCGCAGGCGATTGCCATTTTTTACCGCAGCGACCGGGAGCGGGAGCGGGCCCGGGCGGCGGTCGCCAAGAGCAAGTATGCCGGGGCGGCGATGCCGCCGAAACTCTGTTCCATGCTCGACGCCAAAGGGCTGGAGTACCAGGCCGTCGTCGTGATGGCGTGCGACGCCGACGTCATCCCTTCGCCCGAACGTCTGGCGGAAGCGGACATGATCGCCGGGCTGGAGGAAATCTACGATACAGAGCGCAATTTGCTGTACGTGGCCTGTACGCGCGCCCGCGATTATCTGCTCGTCACCTCGGCCGGGACTCCGTCGGAGCTGCTGCTCGACATGACGCCCGGAAGCGACTGACCGGGAAAGAGACGTGAATCTCCGTGCGATTAGGCTCTTCCCGTCGGGCGGCACGGGCACCGGAGCGTTGGCAATGGCGGCAAGGCGGATTCTGGGATGGCGGATCGCAACCGGGGTGTCCGGCGGAAACGCGCCGAAGGGACGCGACCTCCGCGAAATTCTCCAAAAGGGCAGGAACGGCCGCATCGAACGCGGTGGGATGCCGACGCTCCGGGCGTTCGCCCGCGACCACGGCCTCGCGCTCCATTTCCCGTCTCTTCGTTGTGCCGCGCAGCGGCTTTCCGTGTCTTCCGAGGTCTCTTTTCTCCATTTCCAAAGTGCCCAGGACGATCTCTCCCTCCTCCTTATATAAAGAGCAAATTCCAAAGGCCCCGCGGAGAAGGGCCCCGTCTGCGGACAGCCGGGCAATAGGTCGCATATCGGGTCGGGAGGGGGCTTCCCAAAGACAGGAAATGGGGGTGGGACAGCCGCATCCTTTTTGCATCGCACGACCGTTCCAGTAGAACGGGGTAGGCGTTCCGGTGCAACGGCATCGGCGTTCCGGCGCAACGGCATCACCGTCTCGCCGGGACAGACAGGCTCTGTTCGCTCTTCAACCGCGATTTCCGGGCTGAACAGTTCCTTGCGTGTGGAGTGTGCACATGCGGGGAAAAGGGTCTGCGGTGGCCCCGGACAGACATCTTGCGCCATTCGTGAGTCTTCTCCCTTGTGCAAGTATGGCAAATTGCGTACGTCGCCCTTCTCTTTACGGCTTGGAGCCCTTGGGCGCCCGGATCCGTTCACATGGCGTTTCCCTGCGTGCGAGTTGTGCAAAGCCGGCATTCCAACAAGAAACGTGCATAAAACAATCAAATACCGGTTTGAAGTCCCGGCGGTTCCGAGATGTCGCGCCTGTTTCATCGGAAGAACAGGTCCAAAAAACCGCGGTCTTTTACCCAGGAGAAGGAAGGTTTCCGTTTGTTTTTGGACACGAAAACACAAATTTATGTGTTGCCGCGATAAAGATGACACAAAGGGCACGGGATATGGTATAATAGTAGGCAAAAATATGAGGTCTATGGGCGAAATGACGCGAGTGGCCGTCTTTGCGGACGGCAAATTGGGCTTTCTGGCCCAAAAGGGGCGCGGCCGCGAGGCGGTTCTCGCGCTCCCGCTGTCGCGTTTGCTCGTGAGACTTGTGCGCACGCCACCCGATCATGCCGGGGATGCGGCGGCTCTTGCCGCGGATGCGCTGAAAAAGATTTCGCCCTACCCCGACGAGACGTTGGCGGTTTCCTGCGAGCAGGTTTCCGAGACGGTGTCCGGGAAGCTTGTTCTCGCCGCGGCGCTTCCCGAGAGCGCGGCGGAGGATATCGCCGCGGCGCTGGACGCGGCCAAGCTGGAAGTGACGCGCGTGGACGCGTGGGTTTTGGGCGTGCTGCGCGAGTTGTGGGGCGGGATCGAGGGGCCCGCTTCCGGGCGGGTGCGGCGGCTTGTCCTTTTGAAGGAGGCGGAAGGGCTCGCCCTGTTCGTGCTGGACGGCGATACGCCCAGCGCGATCCGGGCGCTCGCGGATACGACGGAACTCAAGCGCGCGGCGCTTCTCGCGCTCTTGGAGGCGGAGGATTTCGGGGGAGCCCTGCCCCTGCGGGAGATTGTGACGGTCGGGCTGGAAGACGGGCCGGCGGAGGCCGCGCTCGCCACGCTCGGGGAGGTGCGCAGACTGCCGCCGCCGGCGGACGAAGGGCTCGCGGGACTCTTGGAGCGCGCGGCGGATCCCCAGGCGCTCAACGCGCTGCCGGCGACCTGGGCGGACATTCTGCGGGAGACGCGCACGAAGCGCAAACTCGTGAAATTCCTCGCCGTGGCGGGCGGGATATGGCTTGTCGCACTGGCGGTTCTGGCGGGCGTGCCGGCCGTGTACGGGCAGATGACGGCGCGGCAGCGGGCGGCAAGCCGCAGCCAGGCGCGGGCGTACGAGCAGGTCCGGGACAAAAAAGACCAGGTGGAGGCGGTGCGGAACGTGTCCAACCACGACCTGGGCGCGCTGGAGACGTTGCGGCTCGTCAGCGCCGTCCTGCCGGACGGGGTGACGCTGACGAAGTGGAACTTCAAACGCGGCGACATTCTCGCGCTGGACGGGACGTCCGAGACGCGCGAAGGGGTGTATGCGTTCAAGGATGGGCTCGTGGCGCTGAAACTGGGCGAAGCGAGCGGCAAGGAGGAGGACGCGGAGACGCCGTTCTTCAAGCATGTCGAATACCGCGGCGATTTGCGCCAGCGCAACCAGAAGTTCACCTTCTCGGTGGATTGTTCGTTCAAGGACGCGGAGGAGGACCAATGACCGATCTTTCGCTGAAAGAGCGCATTCTCGTGTCGGTTCTGGGCGTCGTCGCGCTTTACGCGTTCGCGGCCGGCTTCTGGTTTTTGCACGCCCGGCAGGCGTGGAAGGGGGCCGAGCGGCGCTACAAATCGGCGCGGGCCGCCTGTGAACGCGAGGCCAAGCTCATCGGGGAGCGCGGCAAGTGGAACGCGCTCTATGAAGAGGAGGCGGCGAACATCCCCGTGATCGAGGGCCTGCAGGGGTCGGATACGGTGTGGCTGCCGCGCATGGACGCGATCGCCGCGTCCAACCACGTGTATCTCAGCTCGTCCAAGCTCCAGAAGGAGGAGGAGACGGGCGAGATGATGCAGATCAAGATCGAATCCAAATGGGAGGCGGGGCTCGAGCCGCTTGTCAAGTTCCTGCACGAACTGGAAAACACGACGCAGGGGAGTTTCGATATCGAGAATCTGAACTTTGCGCCGAGCCGCAAGCCCGGCTACCTCACGGGGACTTTCACGCTCGTGTGCATCTACTACCGCAAACCGGGAGAATGAGGCGATATGAAAACGGAAATTAAGATGATTTTGGGGCTTGCCCTCCTCACGGCCGCCGGGACGGATGCGCAGAGCCTCTCGTCGCGGCTGAACCGGAACCGGCAGGCGGCCGCGGCGTCCAGCGCGGCGAATGCGGTCGCGAAGTCTTCCGCCGTGGATGCGGAGGCGGAGGACAAGAAGGAAAGCGACCTCAATTTCGCGGATGCGCCGCTCGAGATGGTGTTCAAGATCTACGGACAGCTTGTCGACCGGACGGTCCTGAAAGACCCCGCCGTGCCGGCGAACACGACGATCACCATCCAGTCCCGCCCCGGACAGCGGCTGTCCAAAGAGGAACAAATCGAGGCGATCGAGGTCGTTCTGGAGATGAACGGCGTGCATATGGAGCCGTACGGGACGAAGTTCACGCGCGCCTTGCCGCGCGAAAAGGCGCGCCAGGAGGGCATTCCGCTCATCTTGGATCCCGAGGCGGAACTTGCGGATTCGGGGCGCGTCGTCTCGATGATGTTCAATTTCAAGAACATCCCCCTGGACGAGGCGCAAAAGGTGCTGGAGGGGCTCAAGTCGCAGAAGGGGCTTTTGCTGGTCTACGAGCGCATCGGGTCCATTCTGGTGACCGATACGCAGCTCAACATCAACCGCATGAGGGAAATCGCGCGGGCGATCGACGTGGCGACGCCGGTGAACGAAAACGTCTACGTGCGCCAGATCAAGAATGCGAGCGCGGCGGACATCAAGACGGCGCTCGAGCAGATTGTGGAGGAATCGCAGAAGTCGCTCGAGAAGGAGGGGCAGGCGGCCAAGACGGTACAGGAACCGGCGCGCGCCACGCGTCCGTACCGGGGACTTTTGCGCCGCAATGAACGGGAGGCGACCGCGCAGGAGGCGGTCAAAAACGTCGAGTCGCTCGTGACGGGCGTGAGCGACGCGGACCGGGGCGTGATCCGCGGCAAAGTGCTCATCCTGGCGGACGAGCGCTCGAACAAGCTCATAGTCGTCACGGCGAAGACGAACATGGACTTCTTCGACAAGGTCATCGAGCAACTCGACATCGAAACGACGCCGGACGTGCAGGTCAAGGTCTACCGTCTCAAGTATGCGGACGCGGAGGACGTCTCGAGCATGATCAACGAGCTGATCGGCAACGCCTCCGGCTCCAAATCCTCTTCCGCGGGCAAGCAAAACCAGAACCAGAACGCGAAGTCCGGCGCGAACGCCAACATGACGCGCAACACGACGCAAAAGCGGGCGTCCGCCGCGCCGGCGGGCAAATCGGGCGAATCCAAGGCGGGCGAGCTTTCGAAGGACAATGTCACCGTCCTCGCCGACAAGCGCATCAACGGGCTCGTCGTGATGGCGCGCCGGGAGGACATCCCGGTGCTGGAAAGCATCATCGAGTCCATGGACATCAAGCTGAGCCAGGTGCTGATCGAGACGGTCATCATCGAGGTTCAGCTGGGCGACGGCATATCGACGGGCATCGACTGGGTGCACGGCATGCAGGCGAAGGGCGAACAGTACCGCCAGGCGCTGGGCGGCGGCGGCGGAAACAACACGGTCGCTTCCGCGGCGGACGGCATCACGAACGCGTTCATCAACGCGATGGGCAGGGCGTTGCCGGCCCTGTTCACGCCCGGAGGCGCCGGGCTTACGTATGGGGTTTATTCGGAGCGGCTCGATTTGGGGGCGGTCATCCAGGCCTCGAAGAACGATTCGCGGTCCAAGTACGTCGCTTCGCCGGTCATCATGACGGTGGACAACAAGGAAGCCACGATAGACGCGACGCAGAAGCGCCAGTTCCTGACGGGCTACCAAGTCTCCTCCTCGGTGTATGCTTCGGGCAACTCTACCGCTCCGCAGTACTCCTCCGAGGAGTTGGGCATCACCATCAAGGTGACGCCGAAGATCAACCCCAACGGGACGGTCATGCTCGAAGTCGAGGAAGAGTATTCGCAACTGGGCGCGCAACAGACGATTCTCGATCCGCAGAGCAAGGAGGTCCAGATCGACACGTCGCTCAAGCGCAAGATGACCGCCGACGTGCTTTTGGAGAACAACCAAACGGTGGTCTTGGGCGGATTGACGGAGACGCGCATCTCCGAGAGCGAGAATGGCATTCCGATCCTGAAGGACATCCCTTGGATCGGCAAATATCTGTTCGGTTCGACTTCCTCTTCCGAATCGCGCAACGAACTTCTGGTGTTCATGACGCCGTACGTGCTGGACGACGGCAAGGCTGCACAGGCGGAAGCGGCGCGTCGCAAGTCGGTCATGAGCGATCCGCGGCCGTGGGAAGACCATGGCTGGTCGAAGTCCGAGTTGGCGGACCCGGTATCCCAGAAAGAGCAACTCAAGCGTCAACACCGCGAATGGGCGCGAGAGGACGAGGAATATGAATCGCGCAAGGCGCTCGACGCGGAAAAGGCGGAGCGCGCGAAGCAGATCATGGAGCGGCTGGAAGAGGCGACGCCCGATCAGGCTGGATCTGCAACGCCAACGGCCGGGAATGCGCCGAAAGGCGGTCTGTTGGGCGAACTTTCAGAGGAAGCCGCGAAGTGAACAAAACCTTCCTGGCTTGGTCGTTTGTGCTGGTCGTGGCGGTGGCGGGCGCGTTCGCCGCGGTCGTCGTTTCGAACAACCGGGCGGCTGTCGCGCGCGATGGTCGCGCCGCGGCGGAAGCGCGCGCGGACGCGGAGGCGTCCGCCGCGAAGAAGGCGCGCGCCATGGAACAGGCCGAGAGCCGTCGCGCGGAAGCCGAGAAGGCCAAGTTGGCGGCGGAAAAGG
This sequence comes from Verrucomicrobia bacterium UBA6354, assembly GCA_002440145.1. Lineage (GTDB taxonomy): Bacteria > Verrucomicrobiota > Kiritimatiellia > RFP12 > UBA1067 > UBA1067. The sequence goes on along the minus strand of DJRS01000161.1, from coordinate 268 downwards.
AATCCCGCCTGGCGGCCGAGACGCAGAAGAAAGCCGAAGAGGACGCTCTCCGGCGCGCACAAGTCGAAGCCGAGACGCAAACAAAGCGGCTTAAGGCGTCCGAAAACGAAGCGAAAGCGGCGGCGGAGAAGGCATCCGCGGCGAAACTGCTGGCGGAGGCGGCGCGGCTGACGAACGAGACGGCGCAGGCGACGGTCAAATTGGCGGAAGCGAAGCAGAATACGGCGTTCGCCGAGACGGAACGCGTGCGGCTGGCGGCGGAAAAGGC
>DJRS01000101.1 GCA_002440145.1 Verrucomicrobia bacterium UBA6354 | reverse complement strand
CTTCAACTGCGATTTCTAGGTTGAATCTTGCCGTCCCTCTTCAACATGCAATTTCGGGGCTATTTTCCGGCCGCCAACTTGATTTCCACGGGCACGAACGTGTCGGGATTCGCCGCGCGTCGCAAAATCTTGTCGGCATACTCGTCCGAATAGTAACGGTCGGTATCTGTGCGGTCGCGGCGTCCGTTATAGCGGCGCAGGGCTTCTTTCCATCCGTCGAAGTATCCCTTCGGACGTTCCGCGGCGGGGCGCGCCGCGGCGGAGAAGCCCTTGCGCGACAGATACTTGATGGCGGCGCGGATGTTGCCTTCCGCCGTGCCGGTGTTGCGTCGAGCGGGTTTGGAGAGTCCGACGAGTTCCTTTTCCGCGCCCCAGTCTCCGGGGACGTTGACTTGCAGGGGGTCGACCGACCAGGCGGCGAGCGAACGCGGACCGTTGCCGCCGGACTCCTCGATCATATGCGCCTTGACGAGGTCGGGCGTCAAGTCGGCGATGCGCCGCGCCTGCGCGGCGGTTCCGCCGCACCAGGCGGCCTTGTCGGCGTTGAAATCGGCCACGAGCCGTGCAATCAGGGCGTCGTGCCGTTGGTAGCGAGCTTCCTCGAAGCCGCAAAAGACGGGCAGTCCCGCCCCGCCGGCATGTTGCCGCGCAACGCGGCGTTTGTCCGTCTGCCGCGGAAACCACTTGGCGATCCACCGTTCAATCGCCCGGACGGTTTTCATGTCCTCGTCCGACACGAAGCGGCGGTCGATGTAGAGTTCGCCGCGGTCGTTGAAGACAACTTCTCCCAAACCCGCCGTATCGAGCACATAGCGTGCGTTTTCCGATGGCGGGACTTCGGCGATGCCCTTCCGGCGCAGGTCTGCGGCATGCCGCGCGGCGCGCAGGAGGGCGTCATGGTAGACGCGGGCGCCGGCGATCGCGAGCGGCAGGGCTTCCGCCACGGCGCGCGGATCGACCGAGACGGGCGTGCCGCGCACAAAGGGGCCCGGCGCGACCACCACGGCCGCGCCGGAGACCAACGTGCAGAAGAGGACGACAGACAGCAAGAGGATCTTCGGCATACAGCGACCGCGCCGCGGACGGGCTCAATATTGGAAGCCGGGGATGACGGTCTGCCGCGCCTTCTTCGCCGTATGGGGGTAGTCCAGCGTATAATGGAGACCGCGGCTTTCATGGCGCTTCTGGGCGGAACGCACGATCAGCTCCGCGCAGACGGCCAGGTTGCGCAGCTCGAGCGTGTCGGGCGTGACGAGGTATTTGAAGTAGTACTCCCGGATCTCGCGGCGCAAGGTCTTGATGCGGTGCGCCGCGCGCGCGAGGCGCTTGTTCGTCCGCACGATGCCGACATAGTCCCACATGAGGCGGCGGATCTCGTCCCACATGTGAGCCACCAGGACGGCTTCGTCCGGCGGGACGGCGTTGCCGATGCGCCAGGCGGGTATGGCGGGAGGCGCGGCGCGGAATCTATCCGGACGCGCCCCGAGGCGTTTCGCCGCCAGGTGCGCGCAGACGAGCGCCTCCATCAGCGAATTGGAGGCCAGGCGATTGGCTCCGTGAAGCCCGGTCGACGCACACTCGCCGATGGCCGAAAGCCCGGGGATGGACGTGCGCCCGTCGGTCGTCGCCTGGATGCCGCCGCAGGTGTAATGGGCGGCGGGGACGATCGGGATGAGGTCCTTGGCCATGTCGATGCCGAACTCCATGCACTTGTGGTAAATGTTCGGGAAGCGGTTCATCAGATAGGCGCGCCCCTTCGAACGGATATCGAGGTACATGCAGTCGTCTCCGGTGCGCTTCATCTCGGAGTCGATCGAACGCGCGACGATATCGCGCGGCGCGAGCGATCCGCGCGCATCGTACTTCTGCATGAACTCGCGCCCGTTCTTGTCGACGAGCACGGCGCCTTCGCCGCGCACGGCTTCGGAAATCAGAAAGCGTTTGGCCTGGGGATGGAACAGACACGTCGGGTGGAACTGGATGAATTCCATGTTTTCGATCGCCGCGCCCGCCCGCCAGGCGAGCGCGATGCCGTCGCCCGTCGCCGTGTCGGGGTTGCAGGTGTAGAGATAGACCTTGCCGCATCCGCCCGTCGCCAATATCGTGTTGGGGGAGCGGATCGCATAGATTTCGCCTGTGGCCTTGTCCATCACATAGGCGCCCAGGCAACGGTTCTCGCCTTTCAGGCCGATACGCTTGGACATGACGAGGTCGATCACGATGGTGTGTTCGCGCAAGTCGGCGCCGCAGGCCCTGGCGCGACGGATTATCGCCGCTTCGCACTTCTCCCCCGTAATGTCGCCGGCATGGAAGATGCGGCGTTCGCAGTGTCCACCCTCGCGCGTCAAGTCCCACGACCCGTCCTTCTTCTTCGCGAATTTGACGCCGCAGTCGATGAGGTAGCGGATGCCCTCCGGCGCATGCTCGCAGATTTCGCGCACCACGTCTTCTTTGCCCAGCCAGGCGCCGGCGATCATGGTGTCTTTCACATGCTTGTCGAACGAGTCCGCCGGGTCCATCACGCAGCAGATGCCGCCCTGCGCGAAATTGGAGTTGCAGTCCTTCAGGCGCTCCTTCGTGACAAGGACGACTTTGCCTTTGTCCGCGAGTTGGAGCGCACAGACAAGCCCGGCCATGCCGGACCCGACGATAAAGTAGTCGCAATCTACGATTTTCATGGGCTCGAAGCCTCCAAGGGGAAGTATGGCGAATCAGAGGACCTGCACAAGACGCGCAATCGCCTCTTGCACGTTCGCGCGGGAATTGAACGCCGAAATGCGGATATAGCCTTCGCCCGCACGGCCAAATCCGGCGCCGGGCGTCGTGACGACGTTCGCTTCTTTCAGGAGTTTGTCGAAGAAGGCCCAGCTGTCGCCCTTCACGTCAACCCACAAGTAGGGCGAATCGGTCCCGCCCGTGACGGCAAAACCGCGCGCCGCGAGGGCTTCTTTCACGAGCTTGGCGTTCTCCAGATAGAAATCGATCGTCGCCTTCGTCTGCGCCTGCCCCTCGGGCGTGTAAACGGCCTCCGCGCCGCGCTGGGCGACATAGCAGGCGCCGTTGAACTTCGTCGTCTGGCGGCGCGCCCACATGGGGCGCAACTCGACCGCCCGGCCGGCCCGATCGTACGCGACGAGTCCCTTCGGTACGACGGTATAGCCGCACCGGATGCCCGTGAAGCCCGCCGTCTTGGAGAAGCTGCGGAATTCGATCGCGCAGGAACGCGCCCCGGCGCACTCGTAGATCGAGTGCGGTATGCCCGGCGTGCGAATGAACGCCTCATAGGCCGCGTCGAACAGGATGAGGGCTTTTCTGGCGTTCGCCCAGTCCACCCACTTCTGAAGTTGCTCTTTCGTCGCCACCGCGCCGGTCGGGTTGTTGGGGTAGCACAGATAGACGACATCCGCGTCCCCGGCGGCTTCGGGCTCCGGGACGAAGCCGTTCGCGGCGTTGCAGGTCAGATAGACGAGCCCCGCATAGCGGCCGCCCTCGTTCGCGCCCGTGCGTCCGGCCATGACGTTCGTGTCGACGTAGACGGGGTAGACGGGGTCGCCCACCGCGATCTTGACGTTTTTGTCGAAGAGCTCCTGGATGTTGCCGCAGTCGCACTTCGCGCCGTCCGAGACGAAAATCTCATCCGCGGCGACGTCGATGCCGCGCGCGGCGAAATCGACCGCGGCGATCTTCTCGCGCAGGAACGCGTAGCCCTGCTCGGGCCCGTAGCCGTGGAACGTCGCGCGCGCACCCTCGTCGTCCACGGCTTTGCGCATCGCCGCGAGGACGACGGGCGCGAGGGGTTCCGTCACGTCGCCGATGCCCAGGCGGATGATCTTGGCGTCCGGGTGCGCCGCCTGGTGCGCGTTCACGCGGTGCGCGATTTCCGTGAAGAGATAACTGGCTTGAATCTTCTCGTAGTTTTCGTTGACTTGCAACATGGGGAGACCTCCATCGTAAATTAGTTTCTGAAATCCAGCAAGTGCCCGATCAGCGCGCGCAGTCCGCGATAGTAGAAGGAGAAATCGAACAGATTGCGCGTCGTCGTCAGACGGTGCCAAAGCGCACGCGGCTGCAGAAAGCCGCGGTAGACGGATCTGATCGCTTCTTTGATCTGCGCCTCGGTCGCGTAGGGCGTCCGGGTTATCGCGCGGCGCATGTCGTACGCGTCCCAATCGCGCGTGGCCAGACCGCCTGCCGCGTCCAATTCGCGGAAAAGCGGCGTGCCGGGGTAAGGGATCGTCAAGGTGCACTGCAAAGTGGAGGCATGTCCATCGGCCAGCAGCTTGCGCGCCAGCGCCACCGTCTTCGCGATTTCCGCCGGACCTTCCCACGCATGGCCGAACATGAAGGTCAAATGCACGTCCAACCCCGCCTCGCTCGCCCACTTCGCGCCTTCCTCCACGTCCTTCACCGTGATCTTCTTGCAGAACCGGTCCAGCGTCTCCTGGTTGGCGGACTCCACGCCGAAAAGGACCAAACGAAAGCCGGCCTTGCGCATGAGGGCGTAATCCGCCGCCTTGAGACGGCCAAAACGCATGTTGCAATCGATGCGGACCTTGCGGTTGAGCCCGCGGCGGATCATCTCTTCGCAGAAGGTCCTCAGCCAGGACCCGACCGGAAACGACCCCGAATCGTCCATGATCTCCTTGACGCCGTAGCGCGTCGCGAGACAGTCGATCTCGTCCACCACGTCGCAGACGTTGCGCGTACGGTAGGTCGGATAAAGCGTCGTCCAGCTGCAAAAGGTGCATTTCGCGTGCCAGCAGTCGCGTCCGGACATGATGTAGGTGCCGGGCGTGCGGCGGAAGTTGCCGTTCTTCTCGGCGTACAGCTTCCAGTGCACGAGGTCGCGGTCGATCCACGGCGCGGAATTCAAATCGTGGTCGAGCCGGAATCTTCCCGTATTGCAGATCTCCCCCGCCGCGTCGCGATACCAGATTCCCGGCTCGAAATCCCGGGGGTCGAAGCGCGAACGGATCAGATTGGAAAGCAGGAAGTCCCAGTCGCCGCCCGTCAGAACGTAGTCCACGGCGCACGCGCGCATGGATTCCTCGGGCAGGGCGGTCGCGTGGTCGCCCACGAGCGCAACCCGGGCCGGGCTGCGCTTCTTGAAGGCGTCTATCCACCGCCAGTGTCGTTTGACGACGGGCGTCTTCGTTTCAAGGACGACCAAGTCGGGCGCGAACGCCGAAAGCCGCGTCTCGAACGCTTCCGGCGACAGCTCCGCGGCGATCCCGTCCAGGAAGAGCACGTCGTGCCCCGCCTTTTTCAGCATGGTGGCCGCCGTGGCCGGCACGACGGGAAAAATGTAGGTCGGACGCGAAAACCACTGGAACTGGCGGTTCTGGGTAAGAAGCGGGACTCCCTTCTCGCTCGCCAAAGGCGGATAGGCAATCGCGATTTTCATGCTTCGCCCTTACCACGCGTAGCCGAGACCGACTATGTAGCGCGTATCGCTCGACTTGCGCCCCACGCTCGGACGAGAGTTGTATTCCCATTCGATCTTCGCGACGAGGTTGAAGTCCATGATCAATTTCGTCGTGAAACCGACGTCCGCCTTGACGATGCAGTGCTCCCAATCGTCGACTTGCGGATAGTATTCGAGGTTGTGGAAGCCGTTCACGCCCTCGTTCCATTTCGGATTGTACTTGAGATGATGGGCGTAGCGTGCGGCCGCGTAGCCCGTGTCGCCATCCGCCGGGCGTTCCCGGTAGTCGTCGCGGAACCAGGTCGCGCCGGCTTCCTGGCTGAAACTCCAGACGCCCGTCGCCTCGAACCGCCGCGCATCCAGCCACTGGTAGCCGACGCCGGCGCCCAGCCGCACGCGGCTGTCGAGCCCGGCGATGGAATCTTCTTCGTAGCGCGCGTTTTCGAACGTATAGAACGCCGGCTTCCAGAAGTGGTCGTGCTGGCCCTCCAGCTCCCAGCGGTCCGTCGTTTTCTCGCGGTCGTTCTTGGACGTCCCCGTTTCCGTATAATAGTAGCCGAAGTCCGCGTTCACGCGATCCTTCTCCCAGCGGCGGTGGACATTCGCCAACAGCGAGGCGGAATTCTGGTAGGTGTTGCCGCGCGCGGCCGTATAGGACGCGTTGACGGAGCCGTGCCATTTCTCCTCAACGGGATCTATAGCCTTTATCTTCGCGCCGTCAAGAGGCCCTTCCGCGGCGATGAACACGCCGTTGGAGATCGTCAACGACTTCTTTTCCCGCGTCAGATCCGCATATTGCACCGTGTGTTCGCGGGGCGTATCGAGACCGGCAATCTTGGCGAGCGGCACTTCAATCTCGCCGAGATCGTCCGAGACGAACACAAGCTTGCCGTCTTTGACCGCGCCCGCCGCGCCGGAGAGGCGGGAGCCCGAAACCAGGGTCAACGAATCCGCCCGGACGGCGATGCCGGCATAGAGTGCGCCAATCAAAAGCAAAAAACGCATATCAATCATTCCTCGGTGCTGGATATTCCAGAAAAGGGAGCTTCAGGCTCGAAGTTGAAGTCGTGTTCGTTCGCTGGGGGTCCGCATACTGCTCCTCCAGCCCGCGCAAGTCGAGCGACTTCATGCCCTCCGAGCTTCTTATGCCGCGATCGCCGGGCTCTTGGCGCACGTCGTCCGTGTAAAGCCGCCCCAGGACCGCGTTCTTTGGCAGGCCGGCGTCTTTCTTGATGTGCTTCGGATCGATCAAACCGACCGTCACAAAGACGATGATCTCCGTCTGCTTCTTCACGCGCGTGCGCGAACCGAAGAGGCGAGGACCGATCCACCACAAATCGCGCAGCCAGGGGATGCCGCTGTCCACCTGCTGCTCGATCGTGCGCGAAAGACCGCCGATGACCGCCGTCGTTTCGCTTGCCATGTTGAATTCGGTTATCAGGCGCTGCACGTGGATGATCGGATATTTCGCCGAGTAATTCGCGTCCTCCGAAGACTTCGACTTGGAGCCGTCCTCCGTGCCCGCCGTCACAAAGTCCGTGCAGTCGCTGATCGTCGGCACGATCTGCACGTTTATGAGCCCGTTCGTGCCGATCCGCGGCGTGACTTCGAGCGAAATGCCCCAGCTGAAGAATGCTTCCTTGGCGAACATGAACTTGTCCTCTCCCGGAATCTGCGCCATCTTCATGTCCAGATCGGTGGAAAGCTGGTTGTTGGAGGAGAGCGTTTTCTTCGCGGCGATCGTCACGTTCGGATACTTTGTCGTCATGTCCACGATCGCCTTCTTGCCCGAGGTGACGATAATCTTCGGATTCGAGAACGTGCGCGCGTCTTCGTTCATCTCGAGCGCGCGCAGGATCACGTACAGTTCGCTCATCCCCAAAGTCGCGTTGAAATGCGAGAGGTTGGCGGTTTTCGACCCCATCCCCGAGACGAGGTTCCCGTTCGCGTCTTTGATCGGCCCCACCGTATAGTCGCCCGTGGAGGAATCGTAGGAGGAGATGCCCTGGAACTTGCGCTCGTTGTAACCCGCATCCAGCCCGATGGACCCGCGCATGCCGTCCAGCATCTGCCAGTCGATGCCGAGTTTGTGGGAGGCGTTGTTCGAAAGCTCCACGAAACGCGCCTCGATGTAGACCTGGCGCGGTTCGACGTCCACCTCGTCCACGATGCGCTGGCAGGTGTCCAGAACCATCCGCGGCGCGGTGACCATCACGGCGTTGGCTTCGGGGAAGGCCTGCGCCATTTTTGAAACCTTCCAGGACGTGCCGAAGTCGCCGCTCCAGGTCGCGTTGAACTTCTCCGCCAGCTCCTCGGCGTTCGCGTGCGCCAGGCGGAAGACGCGCGTCGAGATCCGCCGCTGGTCCAGCGCCGCTTCCGCCCGCTCGTTCGCGCGCGCTTCCGCGTCCAGCCGGGCCGCTTCGCTGCCGCGCGCGGCGGCTTCCAGCCTCGCCTTCTCGACCGCGTTGGACGCCGCCGCGCGGATGGCCGCCTCGACCGCCGCGTCTATCCCGCCCGAAGCGAGGGGGTCGGCGACCGCCGCGTCTTCCGCGACGCCGGCAAGGTCGTTTGTCGAAATCCGGACGATGGGATCCATCGCGACGCTGACGCCCGCATCCGCCGCTCCGAGGACGGACGGCAAGGGCGCGCTGAGCGCGGCGAGCAGGCTGGCGACGGCGCAGATCATGCGTTGATCAGACTCGCCAGGAAGGGGTCTTTCGCCTGGATTTCCTCCGTCGTCAGTCCCTCGATCTCGTGCGGGAACACGATCCAGTCGTTGCCGACGTCCTTCACGAAGTAGTCGGGGGTGATGTTCGTGACGTTTTTGCGGGGCTTCCAATAGACGCACGCCATGCGCATGTCGGCGCCGGTCTCGGCGATGCGGTTCTTGACGGCAAGCGCCGTCTTGCCCGTGTCGAACACGTCATCCACGACAAGGACCCTGTCGCCCTTGCGCATCATGGCGAAGATCTCCTCGCCCAGCGTGAAAACGACTTCGCCTTTGTTTTCGCCGATGCCGGTGTAGCTCGCGCACTTGAGCGGGATGTGCTGCACGTTCCACCCGACGGCGCGGAAGTATTCGTGGATCGAGACGCCCACCGCCGCGCCGCCGCGCCAAAGTGCGATCAGGAGGTCGGGCTTCCAGCCGGACTGTTTGACGGCCGCCGCCAGGCGCCACGAGTCCCGCAGAAACTCGTTTGCGCTCAAATAGTGCTTGGCAACATCTACCATGTTCCGCCGCCTCAGCTCTTGTAGGTCACGACGCCCGTGCCTTTGCGGATGGCGCCGATGACCGAGTAGGCCTGCCTCTGGGCTTTGAGGACGGCCTCGACGGCCGCCAGATCCTTCTTCGCGACGATGATCACGTAGCCGATGCCCATGTTGAACACGCGGTACATTTCGTCGCGGTCCACCTTGCCCTGGTTCTGGATGAACTTGAAGATCGTCGGCACTTCCCAGGCCGCGCGGTCGATCTCGGCGTTGCAGACCTTCGGCAGCACGCGCGGAATGTTGTCCGGGAAGCCGCCGCCGGTGATGTGCGCCATGCCGTGGATCTTGATCTTGCGGTCCATGATCTTCGAGACCGGCTTGAGGAAGCTGCGATGGACCGCGAGAAGCGCATCGCCGAACGTCCGGTTCGTCCCCGGGACCTTGTCCTGCCAGGAGTAGCCGCACAAATCGAATATGACGCGGCGCGCAAGCGAGAAACCGTTCGTCTGCAGCCCGCCCGAATGCAATCCGACGATGACGTCGCCCGCGCGGATGGACTTGCCGGTGATCAGATCGGCCTTCGCGACGTGCCCGACGATCGTGCCCACGAGGTCGTACTCGCCGAGCGGATACAGCCCCGGCATCTCGGCCGTTTCGCCGCCCAGAAGGGCCATCTTGTTCTCTTTGCACGCCTTGCAAAGCCCCGCGACGATCTGGTTGAACTGCCGCGCGTCGAACTTCGCCGCGCCCACGTAATCCATGAAGAAGAGAGGCTTCGCGCCCTGGACGAGAATGTCGTTCACGCAGTGGTTCACGATATCCTGCCCCACCGTGTCGTGCTTGTTCATCATGCACGCGATCTTGAGCTTCGTGCCCACGCCGTCCGTCGAGGCGACCAGAATCTGGTCTTTGCCCGCCGGCGCTTTGTGAAGTCCGCCAAAAGAACCGATGCCGCCCAGCACGCCCGGCGTCTTGGTGCTGCCGACCATGGTTTTGATCGCTTTGAGCGCGGCCATTTTATTGTCGATGTTCACGCCGGATTGCGCGTATGCAGACTTCGTCTCTGACATCTTCTCTTCTACCTTCAGGGAATAAACTTAAGTTCTTGTTTGATAAAAAAGAGCCGGACGCATACACGCGAAAGGTGTACGCGTCCGCCTCGCGGGATCTTAGAGCTTGTTGTTGGAGCCCAGGACCTTCACGATCTTGTGGATATAGAGCTTCTTCATCTCTTCGCGCGCCGGCCCGAGGTATTGACGGGGGTCGAACTGCTCGGGATGCTCGGCGAAGTGCTTGCGGATCGCCGCGGTCATCGCCAGACGCGAGTCGCTGTCGATGTTGATCTTGCACACCGCGCTCTTCGCCGCCTTGCGCAGCTGCGACTCCGGAATGCCCACCGCGTCCGGGAGCTTGCCGCCGTACTTGTTGATGGTGTCGACGTACTCCTGCGGCACGCTGGACGAACCGTGGAGGACGATGGGGAAGCCCGGGAGCTTCTTCTCGATCGCCTTCAGCACGTCAAACGCGAGCGGCGGCGGAACGAGCCGGCCCGTCTTGGGGTCGCGCGTGCACTGCTCCGGCGTGAACTTGTAGGCGCCGTGGCTCGTGCCGATGGAAATCGCCAGCGAATCGCAGCCCGTCTTCTGCACGAACTCCACGACCTCTTCGGGGCGCGTGTAGTGCGACTCCGCGGCGGAAACTTCGTCCTCGACGCCCGCGAGCACGCCGAGCTCGGCCTCGACCGTCACGTCGTACTTGTGCGCATAGTTGACGACCTTCTTCGTGAGTTTGACATTCTCGTCGAACGGCAGCGCGCTGCCGTCGATCATGACCGAGCTGAAGCCCGAGTCGATGCAGCTCTTGCAGGTCTCGTAGCTGTCGCCGTGATCGAGGTGGAGCACGATCTGGGGCTTCTTGCAACCGAGTTCCTTGGCGTAGGCGACCGCGCCCTCGGCCATGTAGCGCAGAATCGTGGGGTTGGCGTACTTGCGCGCACCCTTCGACACCTGCATGATGACCGGAGACTTCGTCTCCACCGCGGCCTGAATGATCGCCTGCATCTGCTCCATCGTGTTGAAGTTGAACGCAGGAATCGCATAACCGCCCTTGACGGCCTTTGCGAACATCTTCTTGGTATTGACAAGACCAAGCTCTTTGTAGCTGACCATGTATAACTCCTTATTTTAGACCCCTCTCGGGGTGATTGGCTTAAATTATATCAAAAATACCCGCTCCATTGCAAGCAAAACCCGAATGCGCAATTCGCCGTACGGATTGCGTCATGTCCAAAAGACCAGGTGGACGCGCCTCGGCATCCCGCACGATCCGCAAACCGCCTTCACAGCGCATCCGGACATAGCGCGCCCCCGGAGACGCCCGATCACCCCGGACGCTTCGCCCACTCCACCAAAATCTTCGCGAAAAACATCTGGCGCTGGATGCGCTCACGCACACTCAGCGGCAACAGGCGCACGAGGAATCGTATCGGCCATAAAGCCGCCAGCAGACGCGAACGCGGGTGGACGGCCGACGTTCCATGCGCCACATTCCACCAGAGTTGGTACTGCGGCGGGTAGACCGGCGAGACCGTATCATGGAAATGCCGCCCCACGCACATGAGATGGTAGACCGCAGGCGTCCGCCAAGAGGGAAGGTCCCGAAACGTGTCCCAATAATCCGGCAGAAATCCGCAATCCTGATTGTAAATCACGTTGAGAATATCCTGATCCGCATAGGGCGGTGTCCCGCACCGACGCACGAGATCTATGGCACGCGCACTCAGATGCGTTGGCCGCATCTTCCGCAGATTCATGAGACTGATTCCCGCGCAACAGTAGCGCGTCTCGTCGAACGCAAGGCCTGTCTTCCGGATCCAAGGGCGAACGGCCCACACCGCACTTTTGAAATCGCGCACCCATTGGATGGAGACCGACGCATCGAAGAGACCGGCGAGTTCGCACACGTCACGGTTCCAGATCGTATCGACGTCGCTGTAGACGACCCAATCGACTTCTGGCAACAGTTCGGGCAGAAAGAGGCGCAGGTACGTCATCCGGCTCGTGTGGAAGCGATCGAACACCTCCACTCCCGCGAGATTCCGAAGCGCCGTCTCGTCGAAAACATGGAAAAACAGCCGTTCGGGCGTCGCACAACTCCGGAGCATGCTCTTTTTCGTCACCTCCAACCCCGGCGCATAGTTCGCGTCCGCCGCGAGGACAACGTGAACGGAGCCGTCCGCTTTGTCCGCGCCCGCAAATCCATTTCCGACCGCATATGAAACGCCTCGTTCGTGCGCAGCCGTTGCACCATAGCCCTTTTGTCTCATTTTCATGTCCCGTAGTCTAACATTTTTTCTCATGAACCGTCAAGCAGGCATCTAGCTGGAGTTTCCCCAAAATTTCCGGCTTGCCGCGGTTCGCCCCGGGACGGCGCACAAGGTACGCTCCCCGGGCATATTCTTCGGCCCTCGCCGCAAAGGAGCGATTTCCCCGTATGCTCCCCCCTGAGACGGGGCGCAAGCAGGGGGGGGGCGCACGAAATCACTAGGCAAACCGCCAGAGGATCCTTATGCCGCCCGTCGGCGTTTATTCCCCAAGAGCGGAGGGGCGACGTTTCAAGGAAACCGCGTCGGCGTTCCGGCGCAACG
>DJRS01000031.1 GCA_002440145.1 Verrucomicrobia bacterium UBA6354 | reverse complement strand
GGAAATTGCCCGTTAGTTTGACCTTTCTGTCGAAATCAAGCGTTAAACTCGTAGATATCCCATGAAAACGGGAACGCCCCGGGGCTGGCATCCCCGTTTCACCCGTTTTGTGCGTCCGAGAGGAGGTCAAAACGCCCCGAAGCGGGATGCCGGTTTCCATTGCGGGTTCTAGCCTTTCGTTTTCACGTCCGGCCCTTCTCCTTATCGGGTGCTCGCCCTCCATTCCACCTGGAGCGGCCTGTCCCGGGTGTCTCATGACAGGGTACACTTTTCGGAAATAAATATTTGCAAATTGCTACTTGACTATCGATATAAAAATAGGTATACTATATGCCAATTTTTACGTCTGAGAAGGTCTTGGACGAACGAGGTTAAAGAAAATGAAGAAGTCTGGCAATCAAACGAAGGTCAAAGACGCGGCCCCCGCGCCTGCGGCCACCGACGCAGCCGTGAGCGCGGATGCGAAAGAATTCGCTGAAACTCTGGAGAAAGTGCGCGCGGCGCAGAAAAAGTTCTCCACCTACACGCAGGAGCAGGTCGACAAGATCTTCCGTGCGGCGGCGCTCGCGGCGAACAGCCAACGCATTCCGCTCGCCAAGGACGCCGTGCAGGAGACGGGCATGGGCATTGTCGAGGACAAGGTCATCAAGAACCACTTCGCGGCCGAATACATCTTCAATTGCTACAAGAACATGAAGACGTGCGGCGTCATCGAAGAGGATCAGAGCTTTGGCGTGCGCAAGATCGCCGAGCCGGTTGGCGTCATCGGCGCGGTCATCCCGACCACGAACCCGACCTCGACGGCGATTTTCAAGACTCTCATCGCGCTCAAGACCCGCAACGGCATCATCATCAGCCCGCATCCGCGCGCGAAGAAGTGCACGTACGACGCGGCGATGGTCGTGTTGAACGCGGCGGTCAAGGCGGGCGCGCCCGAGGACATCATCGCGTGCATGAAGGAGCCTTCCATCGAGAAGACCCAGCTCCTCATGAAGAATGCGGACGTCATTCTCGCGACGGGCGGTCCGGCGATGGTGAAGGCGGCCTACAGCTCGGGCAAGCCGGCTCTCGGCGTCGGTCCCGGCAACACGCCGGCGATTATCGACGACTCGGCGGACATCAAGCTCGCGGTCAGCTCGATTATCCATTCCAAGTCGTTCGACAACGGCATGATCTGTGCATCCGAACAGTCCGTCATCGTGCTCGACAAGGTCTACGACGCGGTGAAGAAGGAGTTCGCCTACCGTGGCTGCTACTTCCTCAAGCCGGCCGAACTGGACAAGGTCCGCAAGATCATCCTCAACGAGAACGGCACGGTCAACGCGAAGATCGTCGGCCAGAAGCCGGTGACGATCGCCAAGCTCGCGGGCGTGGACATCCCGGCGGCGACGAAGGTCATGATCGGCGAGGTCACGAGCGTGGACAAGTCCGAGCCGTTCGCGCACGAGAAGCTCAGCCCGGTGCTGGCGATGTACCGCGCGAAGGATTTCGACCAGGCCGTCGACATGGCGGAGAAGCTCGTGGAAGACGGCGGCTACGGCCACACCTCCTCGATCTACCTCAACAAGCGCGACAACGAGGACAAGCTCGCCAAATTCCAGGCGCGCATGAAAACCTGCCGCATTCTCGTCAACACGCCTTCGTCGCAGGGCGGCATCGGCGACCTGTACAACTTCAAGCTCGCGCCGTCGCTGACGCTCGGCTGCGGCAGCTGGGGCGGCAACTCGGTGTCGACCAACGTGGGTGCGATGCACTTGCTCAACGTCAAAACAGTCGCGATCAGGAGAGAAAACATGTTGTGGTTCCGTGCACCTGAAAAGGTCTATATCAAGAAGGGCTGCCTGCCGGTGGCGTTGCGCGAAGTCAGCGAAGTCTGGCACCGCAAGCGCGCGTTCATCGTGACGGACTACTTCCTCTACGCGAACGGCTACACGAAGCCAATCGAGCGCAGCCTGGAAGAGCAGGGGTGCGCCGTGGCGACGTTCTCCAACGTGGCGCCGGATCCGACGATCGCGTGCGCGATGGACGGGGCGCGCTTGATGGCGGAGTTCAAGCCGGACGTGATCATCGCCGTCGGCGGCGGCAGCGCCATGGACGCCGGCAAGATCATGTGGGTGCTCTACGAACATCCCGAGTGCGACTTCCTCGACATGGCGATGCGCTTCATGGACATCCGCAAACGCGCGTACACCTTCCCGAAGATGGGCGAGAAGGCGAAGTTCATCGCGATCCCGACCTCGGCGGGCACGGGTTCCGAAGTGACGCCGTTCGCGGTCATCACCGACCAGGAGACGGGCACGAAGTACCCGCTCGCGGACTACGAGCTCATGCCGAACATGGCGATCGTCGATGCGGACATGATGATGTTCGCGCCTCCGGGGCTGACGAGCGCGTCGGGCATCGACGCGGTTTCGCACGCGCTCGAGGCGTATGCGTCGATGATGGCGACGGAGTTCACAGACGGTCTGGCGTTGCAGTCGCTCAAGACGACCTTCAAGTATCTGCCGGCGTGCTACGAGGCGGCTTGCGCGAAGAAGGCCGACTTCTATGCGCGCGAGCGCATGGCTCACTCGGCGACGATGGCGGGCATGGCGTTCGCGAACGCCTTCCTGGGCGTCATGCACTCGATGGCGCACAAGCTGGGCGCGTTCCACCACATCCCGCACGGCATCGCCAACGCGCTCATGATGGTGCAGGTTCTGCGCTTCAACGCGAACGAGAAGCCGCCGAAGATGGGCACCTTCCCGCAGTACGACCACCCGAAGACGCTTCACCGCTATGCGGAGTGCGCGGACGCGCTCGGACTCGGCGGCAAGACGGACGAGGAAAAGCTCGAGAACCTCATCAAGGCCATCCGCCAGTTGCAGAAGACGATCGGCATCAAGCCGACGATCCGCGACTACGTGCCGAACGAGAAGGACTTCCTCGACCGCCTCGACGCGATGACCGAGCAGGCCTTCGACGATCAGTGCACCGGCGCCAACCCGCGCTATCCTCTGATGAGCGAAATCAAGCAGATGTTCCTCAACGCCTACTACGGCAAGGACGAGGCCGTCTGAGCCTTGGTCTGGAGCAGAACGGATGAAGTCGGTTGTCATCCGTGGGATTAAAGCCCGAATCGCGTGCACGTTCTTCGAGCGTGCACGCGGTTTGATCGGGACGCGCGATTTGCCGCGTGGAGAGGGGCTTCTGATCCCGCGCTGCAACGTGGTGCACACCTTCTTTATGCGTTATCCGATAGATGTGACATTCCTTGACGGGGCGGGAGACGTCCTCAAGGTTGTCCGGAACGTCCGTCCCTGGACGTTCTGCGTCTGGGGCGGATGGCGCGCGCGGCAGGTTCTGGAGACGCGCGCTTCGGAGCGCTAGAGTTCAAGTCTGAGCGAAGAAGGACTCGTCGAGGCGCGCGGCTTGAAGAGGACCTGGTGTTCGACGTCGATGCACATGTCGTAGACGTCGCGCCAGTTCGAGAGGCGCTCCGAGCGCTCTTTGACGAGCATGGCCTCCAACAGCTGGCAGAAGCCAAGCGAGAGGGGGATCCCGTATCGCCGCGGATCCTGCGCCTGCCTGGCGTTGTCGCAGTGGGCGCGGAGCATGTCTTCGCTGGAAAGCTTGGGGAACAGCATGCGCCCGCACGACAGGTGGTAGAGCGAAGCGGCGAGCGAGTATATGTCGGCGCGGCAGTCGATTTCCACATCGCCGAAGATTTGTTCGGGCGAGATGTACGCAGGCGTTCCGAGCACCTGGTCGGAGACCGGGATTTCTTCGCCGTTGCGCAGGTGGAACGTGTGGCAGAGCCCGAGATCCGTCAATTTCACCACACCCTCGGAGTTGATCATGATGTTCTCGGGCTTGATGTCGCAGTGCACGACGCCAAAGTCGCGCCAGGCGTAGTCCAGGGCGATCGCGACAGATTCGCAGATCAGCAGGCAGTCGGATTCGGGCAAGTGGCACTTGCGGTTCAGGAGCGAGGCGAACGAGTAGCCGTCCACGTACTCCATGAGATAGTACCATAGAGAACCGTGTTGATTGAGACCGTAGCAGCGCACGATGCCCGGATGGTTGAGCTCGCTCATGGCGCGCGCTTCTTCCACGAAGTGGGCGCGGTCTTCGGGATTGTCGGCGGGATCCTGTTTCAGGATTTTGACGGCAAGGAGGTTTTCGGTCGCCGCATCGCGTGCCTTCCAGACGCACGCCATTCCGCCTTCTCCGATCTTTTCCTCGAGCACGAGCCCCGGCAATTGGGGAATGTCGTTTGGCAGGTGTTCTTTCATTTCGTTCCGGCTCCTTGGCACGCGTTGCAAATCTGCGCCCGTGTTCCGCGGCAGGCGGTGCAGCGGATGGCGTTCGCGCCCTTGCAGGCCGGGCAGGGGGTGACGTGAAGTTGTCCGGCGCGGCCGCTTGTGCGGATCTCTTCGACGACCCAGCCGTCTTCGCACGCCTTGTTCGGGCATCTCCCAAGTCCCTTGCCCTTGCATGTTTTGCAGGCGACGACGCCGGACCACCGGCACCGCGAGCAAGGCTTCCCATACGCTTGCGCCACGCGCCGGAGGTCCTTTCGGGACAGTTTCCCGGCGAGAGACCGCGGCACATAGGCTTCGCCTGCGGCGATATCGCCTTGCGCCAGATGCCGCGCTTCAAAGTCTTCGCGCGCCTGGCGGATGGTCGCGTAGAGCTCGTCCAGCGCGCCATAGGACGCGAGGCGTCCTTTACCGCCGCAGACGGGGCAGTCTATCTGTCGCGTTTTGGGCTTTTTTACGCCGATCCGTCCGTCGTTCTGCCCGTGGTCGGGCTCGGTCAGGACGAGTCGCCGCGCCCCTTCGCAACGCGGACAGGGCAAGCGCCGTGTCAGAGGGGGCAGGCGGGGGAGTGCGGCGGAAGCCGCCGCGGCCGCATTCGTCTCGACCGTGCGGCACGCCAGGGCGTTTCGCGCCTCGAAGTAGTCCGCGAACGTGAGGGCGGACGCCAAAAGAAGGAATGTTCCAATCATGAGATCCCCCATTCGTGCAGGCGGCGGTGGAGGGTGCGGCGTGAAATGCCGAGTTGGAGGGCCGCCTTGGATTTATTGCCGCGGCAGGCTTCGATTGCCGCGAGAATCTGTTCCTTTTCGGTGTCGGCGAGGGAGTGGTCCGGGACGGGGGGCGTTTCCGTCGGGGTGGTCTGGGGAGGGGCGGACAACGGGGATACGCCGCCGGATGCGGCGGTCCCGGTCTGGATTTCGGCGGGCACATCCGCGACCGCAAGGCGTCCGCCTTCGGACAAAACGACCATTTTCTCGACGACATTGCGCAATTGGCGCACATTTCCCGGCCAGGCGTAGTTTTCGAGCAGTTTCATCGCCGCCGGTTCGATTCCCGTGACAAGTCCGCCGTTTTCCCTCGAAAATTCCTTCAAAAAGTGCGTCACCAGCAGGGGAATATCCCCCGGACGCTCGCGCAGGGCGGGCATATGGATGTCGATGACGTTCAGACGGTAATACAAATCCTCGCGAAAACGCCCCGCCGCGACTTCGGCGACAAGATTCCGGTTTGTGGCCGCCACGATGCGGATGTCGGTCTTGACGTCCTCGGACCCGCCAACCCGCTGGAACGTGCGCGTTTCGAGCACGCGCAGGAGTTTGACCTGGGTAGCGAGGTCGATTTCGGCGATTTCGTCCAGAAAGAGCGTGCCGCCGTTGGCCGCCTCGAAACGGCCGATTTTGCGCTCCCGGGCGTCCGTGAAGGCGCCTTTTTCGTGTCCGAAAAGTTCGGATTCGAGCAAAGTCGGGGAAAGCGCCGCGCATTCCACGGCGACAAAAGGTCCTTTGGCGCGGCTGGAAAGATCGTGCAGGGCCCGGGCCACGAGTTCCTTTCCGGTTCCGGAAGGACCCTCGATGAGCACGTTCGCGTTGGACCGCGCCGCCAGGCGGATGAGTTTGTACACTTCCTGCATGGCCGGCGAATTGCCGGTGAACGCCTCCAGTCCGTATTTCGGATTGAGTTGGGACTTGAGTTCTTTTACTTCCTGCTCGAGCGAATGCGTCTTTATCGCGTTGGAAATACGCAGTTCGAGCTGATTCAGGTCGGTAATGGGCTTTGTGAGGAAGTCGTCCGCGCCTTCTTTCATCGCCTTTACGGCCAAATCGACGCTTCCGTACGCCGTCAGCAGGATGCAGGCGAGGTGCGGGGCGAGTTCTTTGGCCTTTTTGACCAGCGAGACGCCATCCACGCCCGGCATGCGCACATCGCTGATCATGAGCGCGAGGTCGGGATTCGCCCGGATCGCGGCGAGGGCCAGATCTCCATCCGGGGCGGTCAAGCATTCAAAACGGGAACTTAGCGCGCGCGCCATGACGTCCCGTGTGGGTTTTTCGTCGTCTACGATCAAAATCTTCGGTTTGGCCATGGGACGTCAACTTTCCAATTGGCGTACGCGCCGCTCCAATCGCGGCAGTTTGACGGTAAAGGTCGTGCCTTCGTTCTTCACGCTTTCGGCGCTGATGGACCCCCCGTGATCATGCACAATGCGCGAGCAAATCATGAGTCCGAGTCCATGTCCATGCGTTTTTGTGGAGCGATAAGGCTCGAAGAGGTGGGCGACCTGCTCTTTGTCCATTCCGCACCCCGAATCGTGGATGCATACCGATACGCTCGTATCGTCCGCCTGGGCCGTCAAGGTCAGATGCCCGCCTTCTTTCATGGCTTCCAGGGCGTTTTTGAGGAGGTTGAAGAAGACCTGTTCCATCTGGTTCTTGTCCAATGCGACCATCGGCAAACTCTGCGGAAATTCGGTCTGGACGGTTATTTTGCGCTCTTTCAGCTCGTTTTTGAGCGTCAGGAGGCAATTTTGGAGCGGTTCCACGAGCGAACCGGCCGTCAGCGCCAGTTTTGTGGGACGCAGCGCCTGCAGGAAATCGCGGACGATGCCGTCCAGCCGCAAGACCTGTCGGCGGCATTCGGCGATAGACTCGTTATCCGGGTAGTCCCGCGCCAGGAGTTGCAGATTCAGCGAAATCGCGTTGAGCGGATTGCCGATTTCGTGCGCGACGCCGCGCGCCAGGTCATGGATCGCATGGGAGGCCCCCGCACGCAGTTCGGCGTCCGTCTGCGCTTTTTCCGCCGTGATGTCGCGCAAAAGCACGAGCGTGGGGCCGTGCATTGGCTGGGTTTGCACTTCGAGCGTGCGTTTGTCGGGGTAGGTCAGCGTGATTTCGCTTTTGGACGCCCGCCCGACAGGCAGATTCAGAAACTTGAGCGCGTCGGTCGGATCCATCCCCAGAAGCGTCTGCGCCGCGGGATTGGCGCGGACAATCTTCCCCTGTTCGTCCAGCACGAGGATGCCTTGCGCGATCGTCGAGATGAGGGTATCCAGAAAGACGACCTCTTCCAGCGCGCGGGCATACTGTCCCCGCAACTGGTTGATGTCCAGCCGGTCGATATGTTTACGGACGCTTTTGAAGAAGTTGTCCATCTTATTTTCTTCCGGTCAAGTGGTCCAAGACGGACAGGAAACGGGCGTTCTGTTGGGGTGTGCCGATCGTGATGCGCAGGCGGTCCCCCGTCTTTTCGCCGGGGAAATAGCGCACAAACACATTGTTTTCGCGCAATTTTGCGAACAGATCGTCCGCTTTGAAGGGGGCGGGCGGGCGGGCGAAGAGGAAGTTCGCGTGGCTTTCGGGGACGTCCCAGCCCCGCGCTCGCAGTTCCGCCGTCAATTTGCCGCGGGACGCGACGACTTTCGCGACGGTGGAGGCGAAATGCGCCCGGTCCTTCACCGCGGCAAGCGCCACGGCTTGGGCGAGGGCGTCCACGTTGTAGGAGTCCTTTATCTTGTAGAGCGCGTCTATAAGTTCCACCGGCCCCACGCAGTACCCGACGCGCAGACCGGCGAGCGAATAGCTCTTGGAAAAGGTCCGCATCACCAGGACGTTCGTATTGTCCGCCGCGGTCGCCAGGCTCATGCAGTTCACCGGCGCGAAGTCTGCATACGCCTCGTCCACCAGCAAAACGCCGCGGAAAACGCGCGCAAACGCGGCGATTTCATCGATTTCTTTCAATATTCCAGTCGGTGCGTTGGGGTTGGTGATGAGCGCGAGGGCGACTTTCGGACCGGGTTTCGCCGTGTGCAGGTCGGGCCCCACGGGTACCCAGGCGACATCCCGGATGGCGGCGAGGGTCTTGTAGAGGGAGTAGCTCGGATCCAGCGAGACGATTTGCTCGTCGTTTTCCACGAAGGCTTTGGCGGCCAGCGAAAGAACTTCGTCCGAACCGTTGCCGATGAAGATGCGTTCCGGCACGGTGCCGTTGAGTTCGGCGAGCGCGGCGCGCAATTCCTGGAACACCGGGTCGGGGTACCGGCGCAACTTGTCCAAATCGAAATCCTTCAATACCGCGGCGCATTCCGGCGAAGGCGGATAGGGATTTTCATTCGTGTTGAGCTTGACGACATCCTTTGCCTTGGGCTGTTCGCCCGGCACGTAAGCTTCGAGTTTCTGGACGGATTTCGCGATTTTCATGGCATTTCAGGGTCTCAATTCCACGCTCGTATACAAGGTATGGCGCTTCAGGAAGATGATTAGGTACGACTCGTCGGCCGAATAGCTGACAAGATCGCGGTAGCGCGTGCGGCCGGTCTTCGCCATTTCGGCTTCCAGCATCCGCATGTTGTTGTCGAGCGTCGTCGTCTGGCGTCCGAAGACGCAGCCGAAGCCGTTTGGATTCTCCGGATTGCCCGAGGCCAGCGGGATGATGTTGAAGAGATACCAGCCCGAATTCTCTATCGCCACCATTTCGCGTCCGCCCACATTGGACGTCCGGACGCTGGCGCATCCGCCGCAGAGGAGCGCGGCAAAGAGCAGTGCGGAAAGAAGACGTGTTTTCATTGGAGCACCCCCGAGAGCTGGATTTCGCGGTACGTTATGAAATAGGGCAGCGGAAAGGAAATCGTGGAGCCGGGGATGGTGAACAGAACCTGATCGTTCGTATGGTAGGTCATGTCGCGCGGCGCCAGGCGCTCCTTTCTGGCGTAGTCCATGAACCGGCTCTGCGTCTTGTCGAGCGTCACATCGTCGCGGAAGAATGCGAAAGGCGAAAGACGTCCCGCGGCGATATTGCCGCAGACGAGCGGGAACTTCCCGAACAAATACCAACCGTAGTTGGAGACGAGCACATGCCGGTCGTGCGTCACGCGATTCGTCGCCACGTCAATGGAAAAGCATCCGGCCAACGCAACCCACGCCCCAAATGCCAAGAGAGGCAAGAAACAGCGCAATTTCATGTATATTCAACTCCTTTCTGCGAGAAAACTCCTAGACTGCCGCACAGGGAACATTATACCAAATTCTGAACTGAAAAACTACCTTTTTCACAAAATCCAGCCGCGTCGCACCCCGAACCGCATGAGGATGAGGTGTTTTGGGGCCAAAAAGGGTGATTTGGGGGCAGAAAGGGGTTGAAAACGCCGCGGGAAACGCCGCGTTCGTCCGTCGTCTGTCGGCGTGGATCGCAGGGTAAATCGCGGCGCGTTCCGGCGAGATCGCGGCCCGGTTTCGCGGCGTTTGCCCTCCCCGTTCCGGGCGCATCTGGCGGCTGAAACGGGGTGGTCTCCCGGCTGGCTCCAGGTTTATTGGGGATATCTGCATGTTTAGAGCTTGATTTAGATTGAAAAGATAAACTAACGGGCGAATTCACGCCTGCAAGCGTCCCGTTCTCGTGCCCATGAGAATTTTTTCTCATCGGCACGAGAA
>DJRS01000148.1:8716-16774 GCA_002440145.1 Verrucomicrobia bacterium UBA6354 | reverse complement strand
GGGCGTACCACGGCAGCGTGGACGCGACAAACGCCGCGACGCCCGACCCCTGCAAACCGATCGCATTCACGAGCCCGCCCGGGACTTCCGCATGGCGCGGCATCCCGTTCCCCGGCCACGGTTCGAGACGCACGCCCTTCGCCGTAATGGCGCCCAACTTGGAATAATCGACAGCCCCCAGATACTCGGTCCCGTATCCGAAGGTTCCGCTGGCCGTCGCGAGGGGGCTGGCCATCTCGAGTCCGCCCAGATTGACGCGCATATCGACCGTGTCCGGTGTCAACATTGCATTCCCTCCACTTTTACCAGACAAGATCTTCCGCACGGAAGACGGGCCCTTCCAGGCAGCAACGCGAATTGCCGCGCACCGTCCGCTGGATGCAGGCGTAACAGGCCCCTACGCCGCATATCATGTGCCGGTCCATCGAAATCCATCCTTTGCGTCCATGCGCAATCGCCCGCTCCGCGACGGCCCTCAGCATGGGATCGGGGCCACAGGCGAAAAGTTCGCACGCCTCGCCCGTCGCGAGCGCCGCATCCAAAGGCTCCGTCACGAGCCCTTTCGTCCCGAGCGAGCCGTCGTTCGTCGCCAGCCGCAATTCGGCCCCGAGCGCCCGGAAGTCTTCAAGAGCGAGCAAATCGGCGCTTGTACGCCCGCCGGCGAAAAGGACGATACGCGAATGACCGGCCGCTTTGAGCCGTTTCGCCAGAAAATGGAGAGGCGCGACGCCGTACCCGCCGCCCACCAGGTAGGCAGCCCCCGAACAGTCCGCCGGGAATCCATGCCCCAACGGCCCCAGCACCCGCACCCCGTCGCCGGGCCGGACCGCATTCAACGCCGCGGTTCCGCGCCCGACCGTCTTGTAAAGAATCGTGACAAACCCCTCCGCCGCGTCGAACACGCTGAACGGACGCCGCAACGCCGTAGGCTCCAGCCCCGGCACGCGCACATGCACAAATTGTCCGGGTTGCAGTCCGGAAGCCATCTGGGGCGCTTCAAACACAAGACGCCTGTATCCCGGACCGCATTCCGCGTGCGACTTCACGCGGCACAACTCGTCCACTTTCATGTCTCTATCCTCCTCATCAGGTCTTGAAGACCCTGCCACATGGACCGTTTCATGCGCCTTACCTGCGGCGAATCCCCGAAACGCAGGAGGTACACGGGCGAGTACGTCACGTAAAGCCATGTGCCATCATCCGACTTCAGCCAGCGTCCCGGTTCGGAACGCACGCCCGGAAACCATTTCTGGAGCGCGGCGCCGCCCAGGACTACGGCATAGGGCGTCTTGGGGCGAGGCGGCGCGAAAAGGACGGGGACGTTCGCCTTCTCCCCAAGCGCCGCGATGATCTTCGCCATCATTTCCACGCCCGGCGGCGCAAGCGGCGCATGGTGCAGGAACACGAACGCCGGGGCGTCCGCCGTCTTCCCCTCCGCAAGCGGAACGGCTTTGGGCGCGGCAGGCTCACGCGCCGCAGGGGGCGCCGGAGGCACGGTCTCCCGCACCAGCCCGGCAGTCCGCGGCGCGCGCGCCGGCAGGGCGGACGCCACCGCGCCGGTCTTCGAGAGGACCGGCACCAGCAAACTGCGATCGCAAGAGAATACCCGGACGCCGAGCTCCTGTTCCAGGGCGAGCTCGGCTTCAAAAGCGTCCAGTATCTCCGCGAGCGACCTCACGCTTTCGGCGGTTTGCCGTACCCGTACGGATTCTGCTTCTGCCAATTCCAGGAATCGCGGCACATTTCATCGATGCCGCGTTCGGCGCGCCAGCCCAGTTCCTTCGCGGCCAGGGACGGATCCGCCCAGCACTCCGCGATGTCGCCGGGACGGCGCGGACAAATCCTGTACGGCACCGGACGTCCGGACGCCTTCTCGAACGCCTTGACGATCTGCAGCACCGAGTAGCCGTGGCCCGTGCC
This sequence comes from Verrucomicrobia bacterium UBA6354, assembly GCA_002440145.1. GTDB lineage: Bacteria > Verrucomicrobiota > Kiritimatiellia > RFP12 > UBA1067 > UBA1067. The sequence continues at coordinate 14,854 of DJRS01000148.1, read as the reverse complement.
CAGGTTGTAGATCTTGAGCCCAAGCTGCGGATTCGCCTCGAGTTTCTCGATCGCCTTGAGGTGCCCGACCGCCAGATCCACGACGTGGATGTAGTCGCGCACGCCCGTCCCGTCCGGCGTCGGATAATCGTCGCCGAAAACGCTGAGCTCCGGACGGCGGCCGATCGCGACCTGGGCAATGTACGGCAGGAGATTGTTTGGGATCCCCGCCGGGTCCTCGCCGATAAGCCCCGACGGATGCGCCCCGATCGGATTGAAATAACGCAGGAGAATCACGTTCCACTCCGGATCCGCCTTCTGCACGTCGCGGAAGACCTGCTCCATCATGAGCTTCGTCCAGCCGTACGGATTCGTGCATCCCGGCGTCGGAAAATCCTCCCGGATCGGCACGCTCGCCGGATCGCCGTAGACCGTCGCCGAACTCGAGAACACGATATTCTTGCAGTTGTGCTCCGCCAGGCACTTCAGAAGCGTGAACGTGCCGCCGAGGTTGTTCGCGTAGTACTTCAGCGGAATCTTCGTCGATTCGCCGACCGCCTTGAGTGCGGCGAAATGGATCGTCGCGTCGAAATGCCCTTCCTTGTCGAGGACGTCGTTCAGCTTCTTCTCGTTGCGGATGTCAAGTTTGTAGAACTTGGCCTCGCGCCCCGTGATCTTCTTTACGCGTTGAAGCGACTTGCGCGAACTGTTGCACAGATTGTCCACGACGACAACCTCATGCCCCGCGTTGAGGAGCTCAACGACCGTGTGGCTGCCGATGTAGCCCGCACCACCTGTAACGAGTATCTTCATAGCTGTATCCTTTCTGAAAATTCCTGTTTACTTTTGTGCAAATCTGATGGACGCGTGGTAGCTCTGCAGGGAGCGCACTTCGCCCTTGCCGTGCCGCGCCGAGGCGATGCCTTCCGCCGCGGCGCACGCCGCCGCGAGCGTCGTCAGGTACGGCACGCGATACTTGATCGCCGCCTGGCGGATGCGGCAGTCGTCCGCCCGCGCGTCGCGACGTCCGCTCGGCGTGTTGACGATCAGCCTGACCTCGCGGTTCTTGATGGCGTCCAGCACGTCCGGGCGCCCTTCGCCGATCTTCGCGACGACCGTACAGGCCACGCCCTGCGCCGCCAGAAACGCCGCGGTGCCCGCCGTCGCCACGATTTCGTTCCCCAGTGCCGCGAAATCCTTCGCGGCCCGGACGCCGTCGGGCGTCTTTTCGCTGAGCGAGAACAAGACCTTGCCCTTCTCGGTCGGGAGCGGCGAGCCGGCCGCCTCCTGCGACTTGTAGTAGGCGAGCCCGAAGGTTTCCGCCAGCCCCAGCACCTCGCCCGTCGAGCGCATCTCCGGCCCCAGAACCGGGTCCACCTCGGGAAACTTCTCGAACGGGAGAACCGCTTCCTTCACGCCGAAATACGGAATGATCTTTTCGCGGTCGAGCCCGAGGGCCGGCACCGTCGCCCCCAGCATGAGCTCCGTCGCAATGTGCGCCATCTGCGTGCCGGCGACCTTCGAGACGAGCGGGACGGTCCGCGAGGCGCGCGGGTTCGCCTCGATCACGTAGACCTTGCCGTCCTCGATCGCAAACTGCATGTTCATGAGCCCCACGACCTTCAGCTCGCGCGCGATCCGCCGCGTATAGTCGAGAATCGTCTTGCGGCACGCTTCCGGAATGCCCGCCGGCGGGAGCACGCACGCCGAATCGCCGGAGTGGACGCCCGCCAGCTCAATGTGCTGCATGATAGCCGGGATGAAGACGTCCTTGCCGTCCGACAGCGCGTCCGCCTCGCATTCGAGCGCATGGTGCAGGAAGCGGTCCAGGTAGAGCGGACGGTCCGGCGTGACGCCCACGGCCTTGGCCACGTATTCGCGCAGCATCTGCTCGTCGTAGACGACTTCCATGCCGCGCCCGCCCAAAACGAAACTCGGGCGGATGATGAGCGGGTAGCCCAGATCCTTCGCCGCCTTCAACGCGCCGGCGATGTCGCTCGCCATCTCGCTCTGGGGCATGGGGATGCCCAGCCGGTCCATGATGGCGTGGAAGCGGTCGCGGTCTTCCGCCGCGTCGATCGAGTCCACCGAAGTGCCCAGGATGCGGCAACCCGCCTCCTGGAGTTCGCGCGCGATGTTGAGCGGCGTCTGGCCGCCGAACTGCACGATGATGCCTTCCGGCTTTTCGAACGCGTAGATCTGCAGCACGTCCTCGAGCGTGACGGGTTCGAAATAGAGTTTGTCCGATGTGTCGTAGTCGGTCGACACCGTCTCGGGGTTGCAGTTGACGATGATCGTCTCGTACCCCTTCGCCCGCATGGCCATGGCCGCGTGGCAGCAACAGTAGTCGAACTCGATGCCCTGCCCGATGCGGTTGGGTCCGCCGCCCAGGATCATGACCTTCTTGCGGTCCGACGTGACCGGAACCTCGTTGGCGCCGCCAGTGTAGGAGGAGTAGTAGTACGCCTGGTTCTCCACGCCCGAAACCGGCACCTTGTGCCACGTCTCGCGACAGCCGAGCGCCGTGCGCCGGTCGCGGATCTCCTTCTCCGCGACGCCCAAAAGCCGGGCGAGATACTTGTCGGCGAAACCGTCCTTCTTCGCCTGCACGAGAAGCGCGTCCGGCAGCGTCTTCCCCTTGTAGGAGAGGATCTTCTCTTCTTCCTCGACGAGTTCGCGCATCTGTTGCACGAAATACGCCTTCACGCCCGTACGGGCAAAAATCTGCTCGTCCGTCGCGCCTTTGCGGAGCGCCTCGTACATCTGGAAGTGCCGCTCCGAATTCGGCACGGAAAGCGCCTTCAAAAGCGCCTCGAGGCTCATTTCGTGGAAGTTCTTGGCGAACCCGAGCCCGCTCCGCCCGCGTTCCAGCGCGCGGATCGCCTTCTGGAGCGCTTCCTTGTAGTTCTTGCCGATGGACATCACCTCGCCCACGGCCTTCATCTGCGTGCCGAGCCGGTCCTCGACGCCGCGGAACTTCTCGAACGCCCAGCGCGCGAACTTCAGGACGACGTAGTCCCCCGACGGCGTGTACTTCTCGAGCGTGCCGTCGCGCCAGTAGGTTATCTCGTCCATCGTCATGCCGGCGGCCAGTTTCGCCGAAACGAGCGCGATCGGGAAGCCCGTCGCCTTGGAGGCGAGCGCCGACGAGCGCGAGGTGCGGGGATTGATCTCGATGATCACCACGCGCCCGGTCTTCGGGTCGTGCGCGAACTGCACGTTCGTCCCGCCGATGACGCCGATCGCCTCGACGATCCGGAAGGCCATGTCCTGCAGGCGCTTCTCGAGCTCCTTGGAAATCGTCAGGAACGGCGCCGCGCAGAAGCTGTCGCCCGTGTGCACGCCCACCGCGTCGATGTTCTCGATGAAGCAGACGGCGATCATCTGGTTCTTCGCGTCGCGCACGACCTCGACCTCGAGCTCCTCCCAGTTGAGGATGGACTCCTCGATCAGGCACTGGTGCGTCAGCGACGCGTCGAGCCCCCGGGCGCAGATCGCGCGCAGCTCCTCGACATTGTAGCAGAACCCGCCGCCGGCGCCGCCCATCGTGTAGGCCGGGCGCACCACGACCGGATAGCCGATCTTCTTCTCCACCAGCTCGACCGCCTCCTCGACGGAATGCACGATGCCCGAGCGCGGCGTTTCGATCCCGAGCTTCTGCATCGTCTCCTTGAAGACCTCGCGGTCTTCGCCGCGCTCGATCGCGTCAAGATTGACGCCGATGACCTTCACGCCGTACTTGTCGAGAATGCCCTTCTTCGCCAGTTCCATCGAAAGATTCAGACCCGTCTGCCCGCCCAGATTCGGCAATATCGCGTCCGGACGCTCCTTGGCGATGATTTGCTCGAGGCGCATCTCGTTCAAAGGCTCGATATAGGTCGCATCCGCCATCACCGGATCCGTCATGATCGTCGCCGGATTCGAGTTCACGAGAACGACCTTGTAGCCGCACGCCCGCAATGCCTTGCACGCCTGCGTCCCCGAATAGTCGAATTCGCACGCCTGCCCGATCACGATCGGGCCGGACCCGATGATGAGTACCTTGTCGACATCTGCTCTTTTCATATGCGTCATAGTATACCAAATCCGCGGCCATCTTACAAAGGCAATTGTCGGGAGCGGGGCGTCCGCCGCTTTCCCGGCGCGAAAAAGGTCCCGGCCCTTTAAACAGGGCCGGGACCTGGTGAGGAGGAGATTCCTTTCACGCCGCCTTACATATTCGAGAAGAACTGGAAGGATGCATAGGCGTCTTGTCCGTGCTCGGTGACGTCCAGACCTTTGAGCTCGGTCTTCGCGTCCACACGGAGCCAGCCCAGTTTGCGCAGCGCGCCGAAGATGATCAGTCCGAGACCGAACGCCCAGATGGCCGTCATCACGACACCGACAGCCTGCACGCCGAGGAACTTGAAGCCGCCGCCGTAGAAGAGACCCACGAGGCTGTTGCCGTAGCCGAGCGAGGTCGGCGCCGCGAACAGACCCACCGCGAGGGTGCCCCAGACGCCGTTCACGCAGTGCACCGAGACCGCGCCGACCGGGTCGTCCACATGGATCTTGTCGAAGAAGAACACGCTCAGCACGACGAGCACGCCGGCGATGGCGCCGATCAGAAGCGCCGCGTTCGGGGTCACGAGGTCGCAGGGGGCGGTGATCGCCACGAGGCCCGCGAGCGAACCGTTGAGCGCCATGGTCAAGTCCGGTTTTTTCATCACGATCCACGCGGTCGCCAAAGCCGTGCAGGTTCCGGCGCACGCCGCCAGGTTCGTGGTCATCGCCACGCGGCTGATGGAACCGATGCCGGCGGTGTAGCTGGCCGGGTTGAAGCCGAACCACCCGATCCAGAGGAGGAACACGCCCAGGGTGCCCAAAACCAAGCTGTGGCCCGGAATCGGATTCGCCTTGCCGTCATGACGGTATTTGCCGATGCGCGGCCCCAGAACCGCCGCGCCCGCCAACGCGAGCCAGCCGCCTACCGAGTGCACGACGGTCGAACCGGCGAAATCGTGGAAGCCCAGCGCCTCGATCCAGCCTTTGCACTCCGCGCCATGCAGGCCGCCCCACATCCAGTGGCCGCTGACCGGGTAGACGATGGCCGAAACGAGCGCCGTGTAGATCAGGTAGCTGCGGAATTGAATGCGCTCGGCCACCGCGCCCGACACGATGGTCGCGGCCGTGGCGGCGAACATGGTCTGGAAGAAGAAGAAGGTCCAGTCCCAGGTGCCCTCGCCGGCAAAAACGCTCGGCATGCACATGCCGCCCCAACCCCACGCGCCGCCGAGCTTGGAGACGCCAAACATGATCGCCGCGCCTATGAAGTAGAACACGACGGAACCGAACGCGAAGTCCATCAGGTTCTTCATCATGATGTTCGCGGCGTTTTTGGCGCGCGTAAAGCCCGTCTCCACCAGGGCGAAGCCCGCCTGCATGGTGAACACGAGAATGCCGCCGACCAAAGTCCAGACGACGTTCAGATTGGACTGCACGTCAGCCGCGGTGGGTTCCGCCTCGGCGGCCGTCGCCCCCAGCACCCCCAGCGCGAGCAAACAACTCAAAAACAGCTTTTTCATTGTCTTTTTTCCTTTTTTTCGTTACTCCTCAACCAATGGCGTCCTTGCCCCGTTCACCTGTGCGGATGCGGATGCATTCCTCCATCGGAAGAACGAAGATCTTGCCGTCGCCGATATCGCCGGTCCGTGCGCCGGCGATGATCGCGTTCACCGTGCTCTCGACGTACTCGTCGTTCACGCCGATCGCCAGACGGACTTTCTTGAGCAACGTGACTTCCTCTATGGCGCCACGATATTGATGCACATAGCCCTTCTGCTGACCGCATCCGAGCGCATTCGAAACGGACATCTTGTAGACGCCCTTCTCGTATAGTGCCTGTTTGACGGCGTTTAGCCGCTCAGGCTGAATATAGGCAATTATCAGTTTCATTTCGTTCCTTTTGCTTATTCATTACTGATACTGACGCAACACCAAAACATAAAGCAAAAAGCGTGCCAACGCCATATCGGACGTTTTTGCGTAGGATTTTGTTCATGGAATGTAAAAGATGTGGGAAACTTTACAAAAGTTTTCCCGTCCAAGGAGCCGGAGTCGGCAAACCAACCCTAAAACGGTTCCGGCGAGACGGGGTGCCCGTTCCGGCGAGACGGCATC
>DJRS01000148.1:0-8625 GCA_002440145.1 Verrucomicrobia bacterium UBA6354 | reverse complement strand
TCGCCGTTCCGGCGCAACGGGGCAGCCTTCCCGGACTAATCCAGGACGCGCACGTCCGCAATCGTCTGTGCGCCCGTCAGAACCATGACCAGGCGGTCTATGCCGAGCGCCACCCCCGCCGCCGAACCGATTTCGGGCAGCGCGGCGAAGAAATCCTCGTCTAACGGGTAGTCTGCCTCGCCGAGCGCGGCACGTTCCGCCTTCGCCGCGGCGAACCGCCGGCGCTGCTCCGCGCTCTCGCACAGTTCCGTGAAGCAATTGGCGAGTTCCATGCCGTTTTCGTAGTACTCCCACCGCTGGGCGACCCCGTCCCGCACCACCGCGAGCGACGAGCAGGCGGGCGGATAGTCCATCAGAAACACCCCGCCCAACCCGGCCAGCGCCGGCTCGATCTTCGTCGCCATATCGTAGTCGAAGCGGTCCGCGTCGAACGCCTGCCACGGATCCCACCCCGCAAACCGCCGGTACGCCTCCCGGACCGTCAACTTCCGGGGTACGCCGCCCGCCGGACGCAAAACTTCCAAAAGGCGCGTCAAATCGTCCGCTATGGCCAAATAATCCGCCGCGCGCCGGTACCACTCGATCATGGTGAACTCGGGATTGTGCCGCGAACCCTTCTCTCCGTCCCGGAAGCAGGGCCCGATCTGGTAGATGCGGTCCATGCCTTGCGCCAGGAGCTTCTTCATCTGCAGTTCGGGGGACGCGCGCAAAAACCCGCCCGTCCCCACGGGCGGACAGTCGATGTGGCACTCCGGCGCGGGCGCGGCGATGCGGACGGGCGTCTCGACCTCCACAAAACCCTGCCCGTCGAAGAACGCGCGTATCCGACGGACGATTTCCGCCCGGCGCACGAGCAACGCGGAATTACACATACCGTTCCAGGTATTTGTCCAGATACTTGGAAAGCCGCGTCTCCAGCCAGGGCGTGACGTGCCAGTAGTCCCGCAATTCGAGATACTCGCTCACCGGACCGGGTTGCCCCGCCTTGACGCCGTATTCGCACTTGATGAGGATGTTCCGCGCCGTCGCTTCGCTCGAAACGAACTCGACGACCTGCGTCTTGAAGCCGAGAATGCGCATGATCTGCGCCCGGAACGAGTCCGTCAGGATGTCGCAGAGCCGCTCCCGCAAAATGGACTGTCGCATGAGCCCGGCGAACGCGCCCTTGTCGGCGAGCGTCTTCTGGAGTTCGTGTTGGCAGCAGGGGGCGGACAGAATGTACCGCGCCCGCCATTCGACGCCCTTGGCGAGCGCCTCGTCCGTCGCCGTGTCGCAGGCATGGAGCGAGACGACGAGTTCCGCCTTTTCGACGTTGAACGCCGCGAGGTCCGAAACGGTGAACTTGACCTTGTCCGCCACATCGAGCGCCTGCGCCGTCTTGTTGGCGGACGCGATGACGTCCGCCCGGCGGTCCACGCCATAGACGGTCACCTGAGGAATCTGCTTCACCTGCGTCAGATAGAAATAGAGCGCGAAGGTCAGATACGCCTTCCCGCACCCGCAGTCGACTACGGTAAACGGCCCTTTCGCGCCGACCTCCACCGTTTCGTCCACCACTTTCAGGAACTCGTTGACCTGGTCGTACTTGCCGCGCATCGAGGCGCGGATGCGTCCTTCGCCGTCCGCTATGCCGATCGCCCGCAGAAGCGCCGCGGAATCGAACCGCGTCAGCGGCAGATTCTTCACCCGGTCGTGCGGTTCGACCTTGGCCACGCGCGCCATCTCGACCGAACGCGACACGAGGACATGCCCCTTCTTCGTGACGCGCACATGCAGGTCGCCCGTGGACGTCATAAGATGCAAGTCGCGCGCCCCCCGCTGGGCGATGATCTCCTCCAGGCCTTCCGCCGCGGCGTTCGCCGTCAGATTCTTGACCTGCACCTGCCCTTCGTCCGTCATTTCGGCCTGAAACTTCTTCTCGCCGCCGATTTCGACCGGACGCAAGGCTATCTTGAACGTCTTGCCGTTCCGCCGCACGACCTGCACGAGTTTCATGAACCCCGCCCCCAATACCCGGGTGCGGATCTCCTCCTTGAGGGCGTCCTCCAGCTCGAATCTCTCCATTTTCGCCTATTTCTCCTTGATCGTGCCCTTCAAAACGGCGATGAAGGCGCTCTGCGGCACGTTGACGTGGCCGAATTCCTTCATGCGCGCCTTGCCGCGTTTCTGCTTTTCCAGCACCTTCATCTTGCGCGTCACGTCGCCGCCATACAACTTCGCCAGAACGTCCTTGCGGAACGGGCGGATGTCCTCGCGGGCGATGATTTCGCGCCCGAGCGCCGCCTGCACCGGTATCTTGAACTGGTGGGGCGGGATCGCCTCCGCGAGCGCCTTGCACATCTGAATGCCGCGCGTGCGGGCTTTGGACCGGTGCACGAGCGTCGCGAACGCGTCCACCGTCTCCCCGTTGAGGAGAATGTCCATCTTCACGATGTCCGAAACCTGATACCCCGCCGGCTCGTAGTCCATGGACGCATATCCGTGGGAGACGCTCTTCAGCGTGTCGTGGAAGTCGATGAGAATCTCGTTGAGCGGCAGTTTGCAGTGCAGCATCACGCGCTTGGCGTCCAGCGTCTCGGTCCCTTCCACAAGCCCGCGGCGGTCCATGACGATGCGCATGATGTCGCCGATCGTGTCGGACGGCGTGATGATGCGCGCGGTCAGCATCGGTTCCGAAATCGTCTCCAGCGCCGAGGGATCGGGCATCTGCAGCGGATTGTCGAGTTCGCGCTCTTCGCCGCTTTTCAGTTTCAGCTTGTACACGACGCCCGGGGCCGTCGAGATGATGTCCAGCCCGAATTCGCGCCGCAGGCGCTCCTGCACGATTTCCATATGCAGAAGCCCCAGAAAGCCGCACCGGAAGCCGAACCCGAGCGCGAGCGAGCTTTCATGGTGGAACGTGAACGCCGCGTCGTTGAGATGCAGCTTCTCCAAACCCTGCTCGACCTTGGGAAATTCGTCCGTGGACATCGGGTAGATGCCGCAGAACACCGTCGGGTGGATGTCGTGGAACCCGGGAAGCGGCTCCGTCGCCCCCAGTTTCGTCGTCGTGACGGTATCCCCGATCTTGATTTCGCTCGGATCCTTCACCGTGCCGACGATGTAGCCGACCTGTCCGGCCTCGAGGCGCGAAACGGGCTTTTTCGTGGGCGAGAAGATGCCTACCTCGTGCACGGTCGTCGAAACGCCGCTCCCCATGAAGTTGATGCCCTGCCCGGCCGCGATCGCGCCGTCCATGATGCGCACGTAGACGATGACGCCGCGGAATTCGTCGAACACCGAATCGAACACGAGCGCCCGCAGCGGAGCGTCCACGCCGCGCGTCTTGGGCGGCGGGATGCGGTGCACGATCGCCTCCAGGACCGCGGCGCAGCCCTGCCCCGTCTTCGCCGAAATGAGGAGCGGCTCGTCCATCGGAATCGCCAGGACGTCCTCTATCTGGCGGCAGACTTCCGGCACGTTCGCCCCGGGAAGGTCCACCTTGTTGAGGACGGGGATGATCTCCAGCTTGGCGTCCTGCGCGAAGTAGGTGTTCGCGACCGTCTGCGCCTCCACGCCCTGCGCGGCGTCCACCACCAGGATCGCCCCCTCGCAGGCGCCCATCGAACGCGACACTTCGTAGGCGAAGTCCACGTGCCCGGGCGTGTCGAGCAGGTTGAAGAGGTAGGTTTTCCCGTCCGCCGCCGTGTAATGCATGGATACCGGGTGCGACTTGATGGTGATGCCGCGCTCGCGTTCGAGGTCCATCGCGTCCAGCGTCTGCTCCTTGAGTTCGCGCGGACTTATCGCCTTCGTCAATTCGAGAATGCGGTCCGAGAGCGTGGTCTTGCCATGGTCAACATGGGCGATAATGCAAAAGTTGCGGATATTGTCGAGTGTCATCATGGTTTCGTTCGTCCTCAAATCTCTGCCGGAACCTGCGCGGTGCGCGTCGCTTCGCGCCGTTCGTCCGGCTTGCCGTACCCCCACGCCACCGCGACGGACTCCAATCCATTCTTTGCCGCGGCTTCAAAATCGTTCACGGTATCCCCCACCATGACGGAATCCGCCGACGCGGCGCCGAGTTCCGCCAGAACGCGCTTCAGCAGGTCCGGCTTGCGCAAAACGCCGATGGCGGGGTCGTCCCGGTGCATGTCGGCGGTGTAGATCTTCTCGAAAACCTCTCCCCAGCCGAATTTAGCCGCCATTGCGCGCGCCCCGGCGAGGCGCTTGTTCGTCACGATCGCCACGTGCGCCCCCGCCGCCTTCAAGGCGCGCACGCGGTCCAGCACGCCCGGATACTCCCGCGTCAGCGGGAACCCGTCCGTATCGTAGTGCCGCGCGAAACTGCCGCGGATGGCCTGCAGCATCTCCGGCGTCCAAGTGTCGGGGAAAAGCCGCTTCGTTATCTCTTCAAGCGAGGGCCCCGTCACATACACCGCGTCAAACTGCGGACAGTCCAACTTAAGGTCGGCGAGCGTGGCCTTCCAGGCGCGGCGGATATCCCCCTCGGTGTCGGCGAGCGTGCCGTCCAGATCGAAAAACCAGAAACGCTTCATCGCGCGGGAACCGGGCAGACCCCGCCTTCGCAACCGTCCGACGTCTCCAGCCGGAGGTTGCGGAATTCCACCGCGCCCCCCTCGGACTGCAGCGCGAGCGCGCCCTTCCGCGGCACAAGCCCTGTGACGCGGTTCATCTCCACCCCGTTGAGCCGGCTCGCGAGCGTGTCGCCCCGGACCTCGATCTCCAGCGTGTTCCACTCGCCGAACGGCTTTTCCGCCTCGGGCGCAGTGCGCAGCGCCTTGCGAATGCCCGACAGCGCGTCCGTCGCCACATACGGCGTCGCAGGCGCCACCCCGGCAATCTCCGCCCCGGCAAGCCCGAAGACGTTCCCCGCCTCGCCGCGGCAAAGCTGGTTCTCGAAGCAGACCGGGATGAACGTCCCCGTTTCGCCCGTCAAACGAATGAAAACACCCGAATTCGGCTTGGGCGTCGGACGCCACCAGCGGTAGTCCACGCGCAACTTGAAGTCGCCGAAATCCGCCCGCTTCGTCCGCAAGTAGCCGAACGGCGTGCCGGTCGTGCGGATGCACCCGTCCGCAACGGACCATGTCGGCTCCGCGGCGGAATAGCCGCCCGTGACGTCGTAGTCGAGAACGGCCGTCCACCCCGACAGATCCTTGCCGTTGAACAGCGGGACTTCCGCCGCGCACGCGGCGAATCCCGCTCCCAGGAGACTCAAAAACGCTAATTTCATTTTCATGGCTCCCTATTATACCAAATATCGCGCTCCGTTGCGATAGGCGGCGCGCAAACGGAGCGCGGCGCTTCGATTCCACAGTCCAGCTTCAAGACGTATGTCGGGCCATACTGTCACGGTCCTCTCGACCCGCGCACTGAGGCGACATCCGCTCTTGGAGTTCCTTCAACGAACCCTCTGGATCGAGCGCGCCGAGGAAGAGGCTGTCGGCGTGATCGAGGATGTAGCGGTTGCGCAGGGCGGCGGAACGGGCATCGACGCGGCGGATGGATTGCGAGACGGGCGAGATGACAAGAAGCCGCCCGTCGTCAAGCGGCTGGCGGAAGAGCGTGGGAACGTGCCGCCGGTCCCACATCCGCCGCGCCAAGACGAGAATGAGGAGTGAAGTGCCCTTCTGGAGGATGCCGACGACTTCCCTTTCAAGCGGACTCTGAAATCCGCTCATCACGCACACCCCTTCGTCGCGCATCCACGTCGCCCAGTCGAATCCCCGTATCACGTGATTTCTCGACTGTGCCTTTCCACGGACAGTTGAGCCTCGGGTTCCGATTCGCCAGAAGGGAATCTCGCGTGATAATCAGGCCAAAACGACATGACCTTCTTGATGTAACGCCCCATACACGTTTCCCACATGACAACGCCCCCCTTCTTGTATTGCTGGCGACATTCCTTGATATGGGCAAGAGCGTTAGAGATCTGAGCCAACGCCAATTTGCCCGTTTTGTCATACGACAAGTACCAATCGACAAAGCCCATGACATTCTCCTGTACATCCGCCTCATTTCCAGATTCGGTCGAATCGTCAAGCCTGCCCAGCCTTTCGTCCTCGAGAACGGCCTGTCGCAAATCCACAAAGTGCGTCCCCGTGAAGTAGAGGGTTTCCCCAGAGAGAGGGTTCTTGACGTCGTTTTCGGCCTCGCCGGGCAATGGTATCCGCACCGACTCTTCGCCTTGCTTCGGCTGGTGCGCGATGATGGATCTTTTGAAAGACCGCGCCCTCTCTACAGACCTTCTGATCCATTCGTCATACTTTGCCCGGCATTGCGGACAGAGCGACACGAACTGTTCTGTGACGTCCCTGTGCATTCGGGCAAAGACCTGCGTCGCCTCGAAATAGCCATGCCCGTCTCGTGCGCGAAACGGAGCCGCTTTTTGGCAGAGCTGGCAGAACATCTTGCCGTCGCTTTCGTACTTTGCGCGAAGGTAAGCGCGCGCGTCTTCACGTATCCTTGAATTTGCGACATGAACCGAACGCCCAACCATGACATACTGCTGTCTTGGGGCAGACGCGAAATTGCGTGTTACGCACTCCATTCGTGCGGACACATTTCTCGCTGCCTCTTTAGGCAGATCCCTTGCCGAAACCGATTCAGTCCGTTTCTGTCCCATCATCTTTTCCTTGATTTGCTCCAAGGTCATTCCGTGCTTCTTCATTTCGCACAATAATTCTTTCAGCTGCCGCACCTCTTCTGCTCCACCACTGATTCCAAGCCTGCGAAGTGTCTCATCTTCCTTTTCCTGCGCCTCTCGCCGCAATCTTGTCGCCTGTCCAAATTTGATTGCCGCAAGCGACGGATGGTCATATCTCGGTTTCGGTATCGTCCAACCATCCGGCAAGTCATCAAAGCACGCATCGCAGGGCTTGCATTGGGTTCCGTCTTTGCATGGGATCCAAGACGAATCGGTCAATGTGCAAATGTATGTTGCCGGCGCCGTGCGCCCCGGATCCGACATGTTGGCAGAATAGGTCGCCCTTAGTTCTTCCGGCTCAACGGACAACAGCAACTCCCAGACAAGCCGCGCCTGCGGCTCTCGCATTCGCATACCGTTTCTGACCTTCGACAGTCCTGGGATATCGTAATCCAGTTTTCTCTCATGCCTGTTTGTTCGGCGCGACCAGTCTACCAGACTGTCGAAATAGTGCGGGTTTTTGCAAATCGGAGACTCGACCAACCACAGTTGCGAGTGCACACCCAGTTCGTTCAACATTAACCGGAATTTCTCCAACACATTCTTCGATAGGCGCTTTTCATAAAGCGAATCAAGCAAGTGAAATCCCGCCGAGGCAAGCGCGTCCTCAAGGCATGACAGGCCAGTTTTGAGATAAGGATCGTCTATATACGCCTTGGAGATTTCAATGTATTGTCCGCGCTGACTGCGCACCGGGAACCTCTTTGCGATCTCTTCATCAATCTTTTTCGCCTCTAAGAGTTTCACAAGTCTTGCCAAATACGCAGACCAATCGACATCCGACAGGCGCCGTTTCTCCTTGTCTTTCCAAAAGCGGTCGATAAACGACTTCATCATTGAGGTCTCGTTGCATTCCTCAATGCCAAGATCCCGAAAGAACCGCAAAATCTCATCCCTTTGACGTGACTGCCGGTTGTCGCCGTAGATCTCGGGGTCTACGAACTTGCATCCCTGTATATCCCCCACCTCCTGAAGCGGTTCGCCCGTGAAGATCCCCGCATCAGCACACTCCATCTCACCCGTCGATAGACGAATAATCGGAATCGCCCGCAAAGATTCGTCTTTATGACAGTCGAGATATTCTGACAACTGAGAATAGAGCGACGCCAACTGGTCGATTGTCTTCCGCGACATCATCTGCCGGACCTGCTGAGCATCGGTTGTCTCCAAGTCGTCGACCAACTGTTCAATGTCGTATTCAGGAATCTCCAGGTCAGACAGAAAACAGTCAGCGGGCGAATGTATCATCTTCGCGTTCTTGACCCATTTCGAACCCTCGCCATGGAATTCAGCGAGATCTTCGTCGCTGATGACGCCACTCATGGCCGCCGACCCCCTGAACAAATCCGCCGCCGGCGCATAGCCGCCAGACCGCGTCGGCATCAAGGGCTCGTCCCTGAACAGCCAGATCGCCCGATCATGGAAACCAGAATACAGATCGGCGACCTTGTCCTTGGAATTCGGCAATATGCCCAGAAACTCCGTTGACAGAAATCCTTCGTCCTTCAGACGGAACAGACTTTCCGCCAGCAACTCGACCAACAGAAAGACAATCCTTCGATTGTCATTGGTGTCCCGGACGCTGTCTCTCGCCGCAGTCGATGCAAATGGCGCATGGATGCAGAACCGTAGGCCGCTCGTCTCCTTCTCGGCGGGGAAAAACACGAAGACGTTGCGATTTGTCGTCGGGACGATTGCGTAGCGTTCAGACGGGCATTCCGAAACCGGCTCGCGTAGGCCCTCTTTCTGTCTGAGTCGATAGGCGATGCCAATCGTCAGCGGGCCTGAATTCGACCCGTCTTCAAGCGTGAACGTCTCAACCGTCTTCTCGAATTTGAGATAGCGCGACTCAACGCTTTTCCCAGAGTCTTCCAACCGCTGAAGCACGGTCATGTTCCCGTTCTCGGTCTTGGTGA